>JBBRFO010000055.1:0-18537 GCA_038224135.1 Solirubrobacterales bacterium | reverse complement strand
ACGACTGCCGTCCGACCGTGAGCTACGACATCGATCGACTCGGCCAGCCGGCGCTCGTCGAGGTCGATTGG
This sequence comes from Solirubrobacterales bacterium, assembly GCA_038224135.1. GTDB lineage: Bacteria > Actinomycetota > Thermoleophilia > Solirubrobacterales > Solirubrobacteraceae > F1-60-MAGs163. The sequence goes on along the minus strand of JBBRFO010000055.1, from coordinate 18,466 downwards.
GATTCGAGTGGCGCTTTGGCGCCGCACGCGACGCTTCGCTGCGTTCCGTCGAGCGCTTCGGACGGCGTCGATGCGGCGCCTCACGACGTGGCGCAGGGCTGCCGCGTGACCGGGCCGCGGTATGCGACCGCGGGCAGGCACGTGGTGGGTGTACGGATCACCACTGACGACGGGACCCGGGTGACCGCCACCAAGGTGGCAAACGTTCGGCGCAGCACCGGCCCGCGTCCGTCCTGTCCCGCCTATCACGGCATCGGCATCCCGCGGGGCAGCGGCATCCCGCCGTGGGGCTTCCATGCGCCGCAGTCGTTCCCGGGCGGGCAGCGAGGGTGGGCGCACGGCTGGGGCGACGTCAACCTGAACACGAACTGGATCTCCGGCAGGATCTGCCAGGACATCTCCCAGTCCAGTCGCCCCGTCCACACGATCCAGCGGTCAGTTCATGACGGCGCGCTGCGCCAGCGCATCCGTGAGTTCGAGCACGTCACTGACGTGCGTACAGACCGCAACGCCGGGCGCGCCACTTCGCACGTCCGCCGCGCAAACACCGCCAAGCAGGACGCCGACCGCGGGGCTCGCCTCACGCGCGGCGGCGATCGCCGTGTGCGCGGCTGCTGCTGCTGACGCAGTCGACATCGTCAGGCCGACGACCGCCGGTTCATGCCGCACCACTGCGGGGCCGATCTCGTGCGAGGGCACGTCGGCGCCGAGCATCCGGACGTCGTACCCGGCGTGCATCAGCGCGTTCGCGGCCATCTCCAGTCCCAGGACGTGGCGCTCTCCTTCAACCGCCGCCAGCAGGACGCGCTTTCTCGCGCGGCGTGCCGTCACCCGGAACCGCTCGTGCTGCAACGCAAGGATGCGGAACGAGATCGACGTCGCGAGGTGCTCGTCAGCGACGCTGATCTCCCCGGCGGCCCAGCGATCGCCGACGACGCGCATCGCCGGCGTGATGATCTCCTCGTCGATCGCGAACTCCGACAGGCCCGCGTCGATCGCCTCGCCGACCACCCGCTCAGCGACCGAGGCGACGCCGAGCAGGAGCGCCTCGCGGTAAGCGTCGCGCAGCGCAATGATCATCGCATCGCGGCGACGTGCGTCCTGGTCCTGCGAATGCGGAGACTCCATCAGCGGTCGCTCAGGCACGCTACTCCTCGACAGCGTTGGTGAACAGCACGAGGGGTCCGCCGAGGAGGCCCCGCTCGTGACAGTGCGAAAAACGAGCGGCGCATCAGTCTCAAGCGAAACGCATCGGCCTCCATGTGCGATCTGGCACGTTCCCGACCCGAAAATGTGCCTCCGCGGAACCGCCCGCAGCGCATAGGTTGAGCTTGCGGCAGGACGACGGTCGCCGCATCCGGCACAAACCAGGGAGGACGACTGCCATGGCCCGCACGCCGCTGTTGACCGAGCTCGAGGGGATCGCTGCGCGCGTCGCCACCGAGGAGGACGGCCCAACGCGGCGCCAGTTTCTTCGTGGTGCCGGTGCCGCCGGAGCGCTCGCCGGCGTATCGGCACTCGGACCGGGCGGCCAGCTGCTCGGCAGCGCACGGGCTGCGGGATCGCCACGCGTCGTCATCGTCGGCGCCGGACTCGCCGGGCTGACCGCCGCCTACCGCCTCAAGCAGGCCGGCATCACGGCCCAGGTCCATGAGGCGGCCGACCGCGTCGGCGGACGCTGCTGGACGATCCGCGGCGCGTTCGCCGACGGCCAGATCGCCGAGCATGGCGGCGAGCTGATCGACACCGGGCACATCGATGTGCGCCAGCTGGCCAACGAGCTCGGGCTGACGCTGGACAACCTGTTCCAGGCGCAGGTCAACGGGACCGAGGACCACTACTACTTCGACGGGCGCCCCTACAGCTACACCCAGGCGACCAACGACATCAAGGGGATCTGGCAGCAGATCAAGCGTGACGTTCAGGATGCGAGCTATCCGACGACCTACACGTCGTCCACGCAGCGCGGTCGCGAGCTCGACCAGCTGTCGGTCGCCGGCTGGATCGACCGCTACGTCCCGGGCGGCCGCGGATCCAACTTGGGGCAGCTGCTCGACGTCGCCTACAACATCGAGTACGGCGCCGAGACGACGGAGCAGAGCTCGCTGAACATGCTCTACCTGCTCGGATTTGCCGGCCAGGGCAACCTGCGCGTCTTCGGCAAGTCGAACGAGAAGTACCACGTCCGCGGCGGCAACGATCAGATCGCCACCCGGCTCGCGGCACTGCTGCCCGGGCAGATCACGATGGGATCCGAACTCGTCGGTGTGCGTCGCAACGCCGACGGCAGCTACGCCCTCTCGCTGAAGCAGGGCTCGCGCACGGTCACCGCGACGGCCGACCACGTGATCCTGGCGCTGCCGTTCTCGATCCTGCGCTCGTCGGTCGACTACAGCAAGGCGGGCTTCTCGATCGTCAAGAGGACCGCGATCGAGCAGCTCGGGATGGGGACGAACTCCAAGCTCGCGGTGCAGTTCACCGACCGCCACTGGAACAGCCTGGGCAACAACGGCAACACGTACTCCGACACCGGCTACCAGGCGACGTGGGACGTGTCACGGGCCCAGCCCGGCGCCAGCGGGATCCTCGTCGACTACACGGGCGGCACGGTCGGCGCCAGCTTCGCCAGCGGCACTCCGGCCTCGCGCGCCCAGCAGTTCCTGGCTCAGCTCGAGCCGGTGATCCCTGGCATCAGCGCCAAGTGGAACGGTCGTGCGACGCTGGACTTCTGGCCCGGCTACCGCTGGACGAAGGGCTCCTACTCCTACTGGAAGACCGGCCAATACCAGCTGTTCGCCGGCGCCGAGGGCGAGCGCTCGGGCAACTGCCACTTCGCCGGCGAGCACTGCTCGATCGACTTTCAGGGCTACCTCAACGGAGCCGTCGTCACCGGCCGGAACGCCGCAGCGGAGCTGCTCGCCGATCTGAAGTGAACTGATCGAGCGGAGTGATCCGGTAGCGTCCCGCCGATGCTCGCCCGCCGCTCGTTCCGCGCCACGCTCGTCGTCCTCGCCCTCGGCCTCGTGATCGTCGGCGCCGCACTGGCCGCCAAGCCGATCGGCATCCCGACCTACAAGCAGTGCACGACGAAGACGAAGTGCTCGGCGACCGCGAGCTCGAACGCCAACGGCAGCGCGCTGTCGCTGATCTTCAACAACCAGAAGTGCTCGGAGTTCACCGTCCTGAATTCGGGCTACTTCGGCTCGCCGAATCCGAGCAAGAAGACCGGCAAGTTCACCATCAAGAGGGATCTCAACGGCTACGCGCCCGGGGATCAGACCCCGCACGTGGTGCACGTCAGCGTCACCGGCACCGTGCACTTCAAGAAGTCGATCGTCGGCAGCTATACGGCGAAGACCGACGCCCCCGACTGCAAGGCCTCGGCGCAGAAGTCGGTCAAGTTCAAGCTGAAGTTCGCCGGACTCGTCTACGGCGGCTGAGCGCCGGGCGCCAGGTCAGCACGTCGCCGGGGCACAGTCCCAGCTGCGCCGCTGTCCCTGCGGGGAGCTCCAGCACTGAGCGAGCGCCACGCTGCGTCACGAGGCGCCACGCCGGCACCTCCGCCGCCACGCGCAGCACGCGGCGTTCGCGGCTCAGAAACACGACGTCGATCGCGAAGCGCATGCCGCAGGTGTGAATCGCTGCCGCCGGCCGCAGCAGCAGGCCTGCCGTCGGCGCGAGCGCGTCGCGTCCGAGCAGTCCACGGAGGCGCAGGCGCGGCGTGTCGGCCACGACGCAGGTCTGGCAGAGGGCCTCGCCTGAACTCGTCCGGATCGTGACCACGGCGGGCATCAGGCCGCACAGCTTGGCGGTGAGATCAGCAAACCGTCCAATCTGCGCAGATCCTTCGGCGGTCTTGAGGCGGGCTTGAGACTCGCGGGGTGAGATCCGCAACATGACGACGCTCTCCCCGGCAGCGACAACCTCCGCTGACGACGCGCGACTTGCAGAGGATCTCGGCAGGGTGCTGGAGGAGATCCTCGAGCACACGGCCCACGGTCTGGTCGACACGCTCGCGCGCCACGACGTCGATTCGTTGCAGCTGCGCGTCATGCGCCAGATCCACGAGAGTCTGGGACCGGACACCCCCGGCGAGCTCGCGCGGCGGACGGGCTTCCGCGGCGACATCGTCGCGGTCTGCCTCGAGGACCTGCTCGACCGCCGGCTCGTCACCGATCCGGGCAACGGCTACGGCCTGACCGCCGAGGGCCGGCGGATCGTCGTCGAGATCGAGCAGGCGCGGCGCGAGGATCTTCGCGCGTTTGTCGCCGGCCTCACAGACCAGCGCCGGCGCCGGTTTGACGCCGCGGTGCACCTGCTGTCAGACGTGCTCGACCCGGTCTGAGCACCGGCGCCGCGTTTCAGATCCGCCGCTCAGGGGCATCCGACCCCGAGCGACACGCTGCGAACGCCGAGTCCACGCCGTGAATCCGGACGCGTGCCCGCTTCGTAGAACGAAGGTCAAAGCACGGAGGGGTGCTGGATGCACGTACGCACGGATGCACGGTCACGCTGGACGATCATCGCCGCGGTGGCGCTCACGCTGGGGTTCGCCGCGCTGCCCGCACCCGCGGGTGCGGCGTTCGGCATCTCGAGCTTCTCGGCGCAGGTCCGCAACGCTGACAGCTCGCTCGCCACGCAGGCCGGTGGTCACCCGTTCGTCGGCATCACGAGCTTCACGCTGAACACGGTCGGCGGCGCGCCCGACGGCAACGTCAAGGACGTCCGCGTCGACATTCCGGCTGGTCTGGTCCCCAACCCGCAGGCGACCCCGACCTGCTCCGACGCCGCATTCGCGATCTCCGCCTGCCCGCCCGAGTCCCAGGTCGGCACCGAGGCGCTGACGGCGTACGCGCTGCTCGTCCCGACGACGGTCACGGTCCCGCTCTACAACATGAACGCGGGGCCGAGCAACGTCGCAGACATCGCGTTCTCGGTGCCGATCCTCGCCCCGCGCACCGACATCATCGGCGGCGTCCGCGACACGTCCGACTACGGCGAGTTCTTCACGATCAGCGACATTCCGTCGACACCGGGCCTGATCAGCTCGACGCTGACCTTCTGGGGCGTCCCGGCGGACGCTGCGCACAACGCCGAGCGCGGACAGAGCTGCACCCCGGTCTGCATCGGGGGCGGCGCCGTGAGCACTGCCGACCCGGTGCCGTTCCTGACGCTGCCGACGGTCTGCGGGCCGCCGCTTGCGACCAAGCTGACGGTCTTCAGCCATCAGGCGCCGAACACCCCGGTGTCGACGACCGACACGCCGCCGACCGGCATCGTCGGCTGCGACAAGGTCCCGTTCAGCGGATCGGTCGCGCTGACGCCGGACACGACGCAGCGCGACGCACCAGTCGGGCCCACCGTGTCACTGCGCGTTCCGCAGAGCCGTAGCCCCGGCACGCTCGGCACCGCGCACGTCGCGCGCACCTCGATCCAGCTTCCCGAGGGCATGACGCTCAACCCGTCGGCCGCCAACGGGCTGCAGGCGTGCACCGACGCGCAAGCCGGGATCGGCGCCGCTGCGGCAGTCGCCTGTCCGGCCGCGTCGAAGGTCGGCACGGCGTCGATCACCACGCCGGTGCTGCCGGCGGCGTTGACGGGATCCGTGTTCCTCGGCGAGCCGAAGACCGGCGACCCGTACCGCATCTTCCTGATCGCCGACGGCTACGGCGTGTCCGTGCGTCTGCTCGGATCGGTCAAGGCGGACGCGAGCAGCGGCCGGCTGACGGCGACCTTCTCCGGGTTGCCGCAGGTGCCGTTCAGCGATGTGACGCTCGACTTCAACGACGGCGCCCACGCGCCGCTGGCAAACCCGCTGGCGTGCGGAGCCGCGACGACGACCGCGACGCTGACGCCGCACACGGGCTTGGCCGACGCGACGGCGACGAGCGCCTTCACCGTCGACGGCGACGGCAAGGGCACCGCCTGCGGTGCCGCGCCCTTCGCACCCGGGCTGGCGACGACGACATCGAGCACCAGGGCGGGAGCATTCACGACGCTGAAGGCGACGATCAGCCGGGCGGACGGCCAGCAACCGCTGTCGCGCATCGCCGTCAGCGAGCCGGCCGGGATGCTCGGCGTGCTGACGAACGTGCAGCAGTGCGGCGCAAGTGACGCCGCCGCCGGAACCTGCCCGGCGCTGAGTCGCGTCGGCGCCGTGACGGTTGCCGCGGGCGTCGGCACGGATCCGTTCGTGCTGACCGGCTCGGCCTTCCTGACCGGCCCGCACGGGTCATCGCCCTACGGCCTGGTGTTCGTCGTGCGGGCGATCGCCGGCCCGTTCGACCTCGGCACCGTCGTCGTCGGCGCGGGCATCGACGTCGATCGCCGCGATGCGCATCTGACCGTCACCTCGGATCCATTGCCGACGATCCTGCAGGGCATCCCGCTGCGGCTGCGCAGCGTCGCCGTGACGATCAATCGCACGAACTTCCTGTTCAACCCGACGAGCTGCGACCCGCTCGGCTTCGGCGGGGCGTTCACGTCGGTGAGCGCAGCGACCGCGGTCGGCACGAGTCCGTTCCGCGCCGATCACTGCGGCGACCTCGGCTTCACACCGAAGATCACCGCGACCTCGCCGAGCAAGGTCTCGCGCGCCGGCGGTGCCGCGCTGTCGATCGGTGTCGGCAGCGCGCCGGGGGACTCCAACATCAAGTCGGTCTCCGTCCGCCTGCCCGACCGGCTGGCCGTGCGGCTGCCGGTGAAGCCGTGCAAGCGCGAGGTGTTCCTCGCCGATCCGTCGATGTGCAATCCGGAGTCACTGGCCGGCACCGCGACGGCGACCACCCCGATCCTGCCGACGCCGCTGACGGGGCCGGTCTACCTCGTCGCCGCGCCGCCGCGCCGGCTGCCCAACCTGGAGGTGCTGCTCCGCGGCGCCGGCGTCGCGATCGACCTGACGGGCACGGTGCTGCTCGACTCGGAGGGCCTGACGACGGCATTCGAGTCGCTGCCGGACGCGCCGATCGCCTCGTTCCGGCTCGATCTGCCGGCCGGCCCGCACTCAGCGCTGTTCGGCGACCGCAGCCTGTGCACCGCGCCGGTCGTGCTGCCGACGACGGTCGTCGGCCACAACGGCGCGACCTTCACGCAACCGACGGCGCTGTCGGTTCCCGATTGCGCCGTCAAGATCATCAAGCGCCGGATCAAGGGCCACGTCGCATACGTGACGGTCGAGGTCCCGGCGACGGGCAAGATCCGCGCTCGCGGCGGCGTCCACCTTCGCCGCGTGACCCGCATGGCCAAAGCGGCCGGTGAGCTGACGCTGAAGATTCCGCTGACCAAGCGGGGCGTCAAGGCGCTGAAGCATCGCCGCAACCACCGGCTGACGAAGAAGCTCACCGTGACGCTTGATGCGGCCGGCGCCGCGGCGGCGGGCATTCCCCCGGCCCGCACGACCGCCAAGACGAGCCTGACGTTCAGGCCCGTCAAGCGCAAGAAGGCCCGGGCCCGCCGCCACTGAGGCAGCGAAGCCCGGGCCGTCGCAGGCCCTCAGGCGGCCGCCTGCGCCTGCGGGCCGCGGCCGTTCAGCAGCTCATCAGCGACGCGATCGGTCGCATCAGCGGTTCCCCCGACCAGACGCCGCGACAGCTGCGCGCGGCGGAACGTCAGTGGCGCATCGTGCTCCCAGGTCGCACCGATGCCGCCGTGGACGGCGATCAGCTCGCGCGCGGAGAAGTCAAGCGCCGCACCGGCGACCGACCGCGCCGCGCTCGCCGCGTACGGGAACTCGTTCGGGAAGTCCGCAAACGCGAACCCGGCATAGATCAGCAGCGCCTTGGCGTTCTCCGTGCGGCGCAGCACCTCGACCAGCGCGTGCTTGATCGCCTGGTACGAGCCGATCGCTCGCCCGAACGTGTAGCGCTCCTTGGCGTAGGCGAGCGAGACCTCGAGCGCCGTTTCGCAGGCGCCGACGGACTCGGCGGCGATCAGGACCTGGACGAGATACCAGGCCGCGGCGATGTCCTGCGCGCTGACGTCCAGGCGCGTGCCGACGGCGCCGTCAAGCGTCACGTTGCCCAGCCGTCGCGTCGCGTCGTAGCGCCACGTCGGCTCGACGCTGACGCCGGCGGCACCCGCTTCGACGGCCGCCGCGACCGGTGACCCGTCCGCGCTGACGCCGACGACGACCAGCAGTTCGGCCTCGCCCGCGTCCGGCGCCCAGTGGACGCTGCCGGTCAGTGTGACCTGCACGCCCGCGACCTGCGCCGACGGCGCGGCGCCGCGCGTCATGCCGCTCCGCGGATCGACCGTCCAGCCATCCGCGTGACCACCCGGCGGGCGCGCCGGGAGCCACGCCGCGCGCAGCTCGCCGGACGCCACGTCGGCGATCCGCTCGTAGCCGCCGCGGTCCAGCAGCAGCGCCGCGGGAAGCACGCCGAGCAGCGGCGTGCCGGCCAGCACCTTCCCGGCCTCCTGGGCGATCAGCACCGCGTCGTACATGCCCAGCCCGGCGCCGCCGTGGTCCTCGCTGACGAGCAATCCGGGCCAGCCGGCCTCGACGGCGGTCGGCCACAGATCGGGCAGCGCGGTCGGGTCCTCGAGCGCCTCGCGGGCCGCCTCGACGGTCTTGAAGCGCGACAGCGCCTGGGCCGCCGCGTCGCGCAGGAACTCCTGCTCATCGGACAGGTTCAGGTTCATGCCGTCGCCCCTTCCTTCTCCTTGGCCCGCAGTTCGCTGAACGGGATGCCCTTGTCCAGGCGCGGCTCGGGCGGCAGCCCCAGCACGCGCTCACCGATCGTGTTGCGCAGGATCTCCTCGGTACCGCCGGCCGACTTCAGGCCCGGCAGGAACGAGATCATGTAGGCCCACTCGTCGTCCTCGGCGAGCGTGTCGGGGCCGAGCACGTCGGCGATCAGCTCGCCCGCGCGCACGGCGCAGTTGACGGTCGTGACCTTCGCCAGGCCGAACTCCGGCCCCGGGATCTGGCCACCCTGAAGCGCGCTGATCAGGCGATAACCGGTCCAGCGGATCGCCTCCAGCTCGGCGGCGATCTCGCCGAGTTCGTGGCGGACGCCGCTGTCGGTGCTCGCGGCGGGGTCATCGGCGATCGCCGACGCGAAGCGCGCGCCGTTGTAGCCGAAGCCCTCGGAGCCGACGCCGATCGTCAGCCGCTCGAACATCAGCGTCGTCAGCCCGACGCCCCAGCCACCGTCGACCGCGCCGACGACGTTCTCTGCCGGCACGACGAGGTCGTCGAAGAAGACCTCGTTGAACTCCGCCTCGCCCGAGATCTGACGCAGGCCGCGGACGGTGACGCCCGCGCCCTCCATCGGCACGATGAACATCGTCATGCCCTTGTGCTTGGGCACGTCCGGGTTCGTGCGCGCGAGCAGCAGTCCGTAGCTCGAGAACTGGGCGTTGGTCGTCCAGACCTTCTGCCCGTTGAGCGTCCAGTTGCCGTCGTCGTCCTGCTTGGCACGCGTCTGCACGGCGGCCAGATCGGACCCGGCCGCGGGTTCGCTGAACAGCTGGCACCAGACCTCGTCGCCGTGGAGCATCGGGCCGAGGTAGCGGGTCTTCTGCTCCTCGGTCCCGTGGGCCATGATCGTCGGGCCGAGCATGCCGACACCGATCACGTCGAGGATGCCGGGAACGCGCGCGCGGCGCATCTCCTGGCTGATGATCACGCCGTCGACCGGGCCGACGCCCTGGCCGCCGAATTCCTTCGGCCAGGTCGCTCCGGCGAGGCCGCCTTCGGCGAGCTGTCGCTGCCAGGCACGTCGCGCGACGACGATCTCGTCGGGGTCGGTGAGCGCACCGTCGCCCTGCAGAATCGGCGCCTGCGCCTTGTGATCCTCGAGCCAGGCCCGGACCTGCGCCCGGAAAGCTGCCTGCTCGGGAGAGTCGTTCAGATCCACCCTGTGCTCCTTTGGCTGACTGGCCAGTCGATGACCGGAGCGGGATGCTACAGGGCGATCGATCCGTCCTCGCCCAGGGTCCAGTGCGGGTTGTGGGCAACCTCCCACGGGTGTCCGTCGGGATCGATGAAGACGCCGGAGTAGCCGCCCCAGAAGGTCTCCGCGCCGGCCCGCCCGAGGCTCGCCCCCGCCGCGATGGCCTCGTGGAGGACGGCGTCGACCTCGCCCGGGGAGGCGACGTTGTGGGCGAGCGTCACACCGCCCCAGCCACCGCCGTCGGTCACCGTGCTGTCCTGCGCGAGTTCGCCGCGGTCCCACAGCGCCAGCACGATCCCGACGGACTGGAAGAAGACGACGTCGACGCCGGGCTGCGCTCTGTCGACGAAGCCCAGCGCGGCGTAGAAGGCGCGCGCCCGGTCCACGTCGCTGACGCCGAGGGTGATCATGCTGACGCGGGGCTCCATGGCCTCGATCGTACGCCCGCGGGCGGGGCCGGACCGCGTGCTGCGCGGCCCGGCCCCGGCGAACCGCAGGGTTACGGGCTGGGGAAGGTCTGCAGCAGCGGCGTGAACGAGCCGTCGAAGAAGCTGCCGACCGCGTAGACGACGGTCGTCGTCCCCGCAGCAAACGTCAGATCGGCCGGCCCGAACGCGCTGATCGCGTTGTTCGCGTCGGCGACGACCTGGATCGGGTAGGTGCCGGCGGGCACGACGGCGGCCGCCGAGTTCGGGTTGGCGAGCGCGTTGATGAGCGGCGCGCCGCCGGCGAGCACGTCGACCGCGGGCGCATCAGCAAGGTGGCGGACGATGACCCGGGCGTTGCCCGGCCCCGTGCTGGAGACGTCGTTGGTGAACACGCCCAGCTGCGGCGCCGGCTTGCCCGCCTTGTCGCCGAGGCGGCCGGAGTCGGTCAGGTAGGCGACGGCGGACGCGTTCTCGCCGGGAGCGAGGAACGTCCAGCGAGTGAGCGCGATCGAGGTGCCTGTCACGCGGACCTGGATGCGGTACCAGCCCGGCCGCACGCTGAGCGGGCCGGCAACCGTCTTGTAGGTGACGCCGTCGAAGACCTTGACGCCATCGAACAGGCGGTAGACGCGGATCTGCACCGGCAGATCGCGGGTGGCGCCGAGCGAGTCGCCCGGGATGCCGTGGACCAGCGTGAGGCTGGCGTTGCGGTTCCAGCGGCCCTCGTGTGCCTGCGCGGCGGGGGCCAGTGCGACCGACGCGAACGCGCCGATCGCGAGAAGGAGGAGCAGCTTACGCATGTCGAGACTCCTGTGGAGAGGGGGTCCGCGCTGCCGCGGCCCGGTGAACGTTGTCCCCGGGAACTACGCGCCGTCCTGCGCCGCGGTTGGCGGACCGTGGCTACTCGTCGTCCGGCGGCTGCTCGAGCAGCGCGCCGATGATGCCGACGCCGAGCAGGAAGACGATCGCGATCGAGACGACGGTGAGGATCGTGAAGCCGCGGTCCGCGGCCGCGTAGATCGTCAGGAAGAGGAAGCCCGCGATCGACGCGGCTGCGACGCTGAGCATGACCGTCCGCGGGCTCACGCGGGGGCTCCGAAGGCGCCGAGCGCGGCGACGACCGCAGCCCATGCGAGCGCCCAGGTCCAGGCCGGGACGGCGACGAAGCCGGTGAACGGCGGCAGCAGCTGCAGCGTCAGCACGCGCGCGCCGCGGTGGGTCATGAGATGGGCGGCGATGATCGACGTCGTGACGCCGACGGCCGTCGCGGCGACGATCCGCGTGTCGCCGCTGGTCGTGGCGGTGGCGAGGACTGCGCCGGCGACCCCGCCGCCGGCGGCGATCAGCGCGAACCGCACCCGACCGATCGTGGCCTCGAGCGACCCGCCGTAGGCCGACGCCCAGATGCCGGCGCACGCGAAGGCGACCGCACTCCAGCCGTGACCGGCGATCAGGGCCGCGAGCGCGGCGGCGACGCCGGCCGCGCCGAGCGCCGGAGCCAGCGCCGGTGTGCGCGGGCGCGCGATGTCGTCGCCGACGGGGAGCACGTCCGGCCGAGGCTACGCGGTCTGCTGGGCGATCGCGTCCCACCATGCGTCGCTGCGCGACCGCGAGGGTCCAGACTCCACGGCATGGATGCCGCCCGCACCGTCCTCGTCACCGGCGCGACGTCAGGCCTGGGACTCGAAACCGCTCGGCAGCTCGCGCGCGATCCCGCACTGACCGTCGTCGGCACCGGCCGCAACGCTGCTGCGACGGAGCGGGCGCTCGCCGGTACCGCGGTCGAGCCGCTGGCACTGGACCTCGGCTCGCAGGCGAGCGTGGCGGCGGTCGCCGACGAGCTCGCCGCGCGCGGCCCGCTCGGTGTGCTGGTCGCCAATGCCGGCATCCAGCTCGTCCAGCCCGCGGTCAGCGCCGACGGCTGGGAGCTGACGTTCGCCGTCAACCACCTCGGGCACCTCGCGCTGATCGTGCGGCTGCTGGCGAGCGGGACACTGACCCGCGGCTCGCGGATCCTGATCGTGGCGTCGGGCACGCACGACCCCGCGATCCGCACCGGCATGCCGCACGCCCGGCTGCGCTCCGCGGCCGACATGGCCCGCCCCGCGCCCGACGACGAAGCCCCCGCAACCGCCGGCCGCCGCCGCTACACGACATCGAAGCTCGCCAACGTGATGACGACCTACGAGCTGGCCCGCCGCCTGGAGCCGGCGGGCATCACGGTGAACGCCTTCGATCCCGGCCTGATGCCCGGCACCGGCCTCGCGCGCGGCGCCGGCGTCGTCGCTCGCGCCGCGTTCGCCACCGTCATGCGCGCACTCGTCGTCCTGCCGGGCGTGTCGTCGCCGAGGGGTTCCGGCGCAGAACTTGCCCGCCTGGCAGCCGATCCGGCGCTCGACGGGCGGACCGGACGCTACGTCTCGATCAGCCGTGAGCGCCGATCGTCGGATGCCTCGTACGACCGCGGGCGCCAGGCCGCACTCTGGCGCGAGAGCCTCGAGCTGCTCGGCCTGGACGACCCGACCGCGTCCTGACGGCGCTCAGCCGGCGGCCGCTGCACGGGCGTGCAGCGGGCCGACGCCCGGCCGGTCCTGCGGCACGTGCTGATCGGCGTGGTAGCTGGAGCGCACGAGCGGCCCCGCAGCAATGTGATCAAAACCGAGCTCGTACGCCGCCGTCTCCAGCGCCTTGAACTCGTCCGGATGCCAGTACCGCACGATCGGCAGGTGGCGCTCGGTCGGGCGCAGGTACTGGCCGACGGTCAGCACCTGGACGCCGGCCCGGCGCAGGTCGCCGAACGCGGCGACCATCTCGTCGTGGGTCTCGCCGAGGCCGACCATCAGTCCCGACTTCGTCACGACATCACCGCCGCCCATCGCCTTCGCGTTGCGCAGCACCCGCAGCGAGCGCTGCCAGGTCGATCCGCGCCGGGCGATCGAGTACAGCCGCGGCACGACCTCGACGTTGTGGTTGAAGACGTCGGGCCGCTCGGCGACGACCTTCGCCAGCGGCATCTCCTGCCCGCGGAAGTCAGGCGTCAGCACCTCGACCTTGCAGTCCGGCGCCTGACGGCGGCACTGGCGGATCGTCGCCGCCCAGATGCCCGCGCCGTAGTCCGGCAGGTCGTCGCGGTCGACGCTCGTGATGACCGCGTGGCGCAGGCCCATCTTCGCGATCGAGCGGGCGACGCGCGCAGGCTCCAGTGGATCGTTCCAGGTCGGCTTGCCCGTCGTGACGTTGCAGAAGCCGCAGCGACGGGTGCACGTGTCGCCGAGGATCATGAACGTCGCGGTCCCGCGCTCCCAGCACTCACCGACGTTGGGACACGCCGCCTCCTGGCAGACCGTGTGCAGATTCTCGTCGGCGATGAGCTTCGTCAGCGCGCGATACGTCTCGCCGCCGGGGGCCGGGACCTTGAACCACGGCGGCTTGCGCGCGCGCAGCGGCTGCACGTCCGGGCCGAGGATCGCCAGGACGTCCATCCCGCCCGGGTTGGCCCGGGAGCGGGTCTTGTGCTCGCGCTCAGCCGGCATCGTGCTCACAACAGGAACTCTAGACGCCACCGGGACGCCGCCGCCGCGGCGCCGGTCAGGCGGCGGCGACCGGGTCCTCGCGGACGATCACGGTGTCGGCGACCGGGATGATCTCGTCGACCGGCAGGTCCGCCTTCGCCGCGTGGTCGCGGATCGCCTGCTCGCTGCTCGCCTGATAGATGCAGACCGTGCCGACCGCCCCGTCGCCCTCGTCGAGGACATAGCTGCGGATCCAGCGGATGTCGTCCTGCATCTCGTCGTTGCCGACGGCGGTCGAACGGGCGGCGGCGGCCTCGAGGTCTGCACCGGTGCGCCAGCCGTTGCGGCGCAGGATGACGTAGGTGTCCATGTGTGTGTCCTTTGTTCGTGTCGGGCCCCTGCCGTCGCGACGCTACTCGCCTCGTGCAGCGACGGCAACCCGCTCAGGCGGCGGCCGGAACGCGCGCCAGGCGAGCTGCCGCGACCAACCGCTGTCGGACGCCCAACTCGCGCGCGTACGCGTACGCGACGCGCTTGCGGAAGCACACGATGCGCTCCTCGCGGCCTGTCGTTTCGGCGATCGACGTCATCGGCGCCGACAGCCCGCAGGGGACGATCCACGTCCACGGCTCGAGGTCCATGTCGACGTTGACGGCGAATCCGTGCGTCGTGATACCGCGGCGCACGTGTACGCCGATCGACGCGATCTTGCGCTCGCCGGTCCAGACGCCGGTGTAGTCGGCTCCCTCATCCGCGCGCGATCGGGCGTCGACGCCCGCCTCCGCGAGCGCGATCACCAGCGCTCGCTCCATGCCCCGGACGTGATCGACGACAGCGTCGGTGCGCACGATCGGGTAGCCGACGAGCTGCCCGGGCGCGTGGTAGGTGACCTTGCCACCGCGGTCCACATCGACGACGTCGATCCCGCGCTCGGCGTACCACTCAGACGCAAACGGCAACTCACCCGGGTCGCTGCGTCGCCCGCGCGTGTAGACCGCGTCGTGCTCCAGCAGCAGCAGCGTGTCCGGAATCAGGTCGGCATCGCGCGCGTCACGCACACGCTCCTGGAGCGCCAGCCCGTCGGCGTACGCGAGCCGCCCGAGGTGACAGACCCAGAGCTCGCCGCCGACCGCCATCAGCCAAGCGTACCTGCCGCCCTGCGCGGCTACTTGGCCTTCACGACGTGCCAGGTGCCGCCGAAGGTGTGCGCCTTGTCCCCGTGCGTCTGGCCGGCCTTCGTGTCGCCGATGAACCTGTAGAGCGGCAGCCCGCGGAGTGCGACGCGGAAGGCGCCGCCGCTGCGGAAGACCGTCAGCTTGCCGCGGATGCCGGCCCCGGCGATGGGCTTGGCGTTTGCCGACTTCACCGTCAGCGGCGGCCAGTACGGGGTGCATGACGCGTCGCAGAGCACCTTCTTCGACGTCTCGGGCGTCAGCGCGTAGAGCGTCATGCCCTTGGCATTGGCGACGATCGTCCCCGCGGCGGCGTTGTGGACGGCCTTGACCGTCGGCTTCGGTGCGGCGGCGGTCGCGGCGCCGGCGAACGTCAGCGCGGTCGCGGCGAGCGCCGCGGCGGCGGCGCGTCGGGCAAGGGTTGCGGCGGTGTGATGGCTCATGTCTCTCCAGACGCGCGATCGGCGGGATCCTTCCGCCAGTGTGGCACTAGAGGGCGAGGCGCATCGGTGCTTCGAGGAACGCGCGGATCCGGGCGAGCAGCGCGGCGCCGTCGGCGCCGTAGAGGATCCGGTGGTCGCACGACAGCTCGAGGTCGAGCTGGTCGCGCACGACGATCTCGCCCGCGACGACGACGGCGCGCTGCTCGAGCGCGCCGACCGCCAGGATCGCGGCCTGCGGCGGATTGATCACGGCCTCGAACGAGCGCACGCCGAACATGCCGAGATTGCTGACGGTGAACGTCCCGCCGCTGAGCTCCGGCGGCGTGACCTCACCGCTGCGCACGCGCTCTGCGAGCAGGCGCGCCTCGGTCGCGATCTCGGCCAGGCCCTTGCGATCGGCGTCGAAGATCGTCGGGACGAGGAGCCCGCCGGGTGCCGCGACGGCGATGCCGACGTTGACGCGCGAGTAGCGCTCGAAGTGCCCGTCGCGATAGGCGCCGTTGGCGGTCGGGTGCTCGCGCAGCGCGACGGCGGCGGCCTTGACGATCAGGTCGTTGATCGTCGGGACGACCTCGGTTCCGCCGGCGCGAAGCCCGGCGCGCAGCTCGACGGCCTCGCGCATGTCGGCGCTCGCGCGCAAGGTGAACGTCGGGACCGTCGCGCGCGACTCGGCCATGCGGCGGGCGATCAGCGCCTGCGTCCGCGTCGGCTCCGTGATCGTGACCTCGCCCTTGCCGCCGGAGGTCACCGGCCGGGCAGCCGGCACGGGCTCCGCGACGGGTTCCGGGGGAGCTGGGGCTTCGGGTTCCGCGCTCGGCTCGGGTTCCGGGGCTGCGACCGGCTCGGGCTCGGGCACCAGTGCGATCCCGTCGAGCCGCGCGATCACGGCCCCGACCGCCAGCGTGTCGCCCTCGCGCGCGACGATCGCCAGCGTGCCCGCGGCGGGCGCGTCGTAGGTCGTCGCCGCCTTGTCGGTCTCGATCTCGACGAGCGGTGTTCCGGGCTCGACGGGCGCCCCGTCGGCCAGCAGCCAGCGGACGATCGTGCCCTCCTCCATCGCGTCCGACAGCCGCGGCATGACGATCTCACTCATCGCGGGCCGAGGCTATCGGTGCGGTCGCGAACCGTGCCGGCGGCCCCCCAGCCGCCGGCACGCAGATGATGCTCGCGTTGCGGCCGATCCCCCCACGGCACCGACCGCTCGAGGAGCATTCCAGACCGTTCAGCGCGGCTGGACGTCCGTTCGAGGCGGCCTCACGCGTCGGCGACGTCGAACGCGGCCCAGCGGGCGAAGAACTCGCCGGCGTCGAGCGTGTCGAGGTCGGCGCGCAGCTCGGCCTCGATCCGCTGCGTCGCGCGTGCGGGCACGTCCCAGAACAGCACGACCTCGAGGTCCTCGGTGTCGACGACCTCGATGTGGTCGACGCGGTCGGGCGCGGCCAGCAACACGGGCGTGCGCCCCGTCCGGGTGACGATCAGCTGGTACGCCGCGCGTGCCTCCATCAGACCAGCGCCTTCAGCGCGAGCGCTGCGTCGTCGAGCGCCGCGTCGCCGTGGAAGACGCGCGAGGGGGCGCCGGGCACCCAGATCGCGGGAACGTCGCGGACGCCGCGCTCGCCGGCCTGCGTCGTCGCGGCGCTGAGCGCTGCGTGCGTCCCGCGCAGCTCCGCGCCCTTCAGCAGCGCTGTCGGGTGCATCTCGCAGGCCGACCCGGCGATCAGCACATTGTCGGCGACGTCGAGCCCGCGTCCGGCGGCGTAGCACTGGCGAAAGGCCGCCAGCGCGAACGGCACCGCGCGGCCGATCTGCTTGGCGTACGTCGCCGCGCGCATCGCGAAGGCGCTGTCGAACGGGAACGGGTCGGGCATCCGCAGGTCCTGGAGCCCGCGCGCGGCGAGCGTCTCCGCCAGCGCGCCGCGGTCGAGCGGGTCGTCGGTCGCGGCGCCGCGGAGCCCGGCGCCGAGCACCGGGATCCACTCGGTCGCGGCCGGCACGGTCTGCAGGATCCGCTCGGCGACGAGGTAGCTCTCGGGACTGCCCAGGTCGAAGTAGAACGCGGGCAGCGCCGCGGCCGGCGCGGCGCCGTCGTGGATCTCCAGCTCCACCGCCATCCGGGACCAGCTAGCCGTGGATCAGCCAGCCGTCGGCGGCGCGCGCCGCCTCGAGGATCGCCTCGGAGAAGGTCGGGTGGCCGTGGACCATCCGCGCGATCTCCGGGTAGCCACCCTCCAGCGCCTTGGCGTTGACGAGTTCCTGGATCATGTCGGTGGCCTTGGAGCCGACGACGTGCGCGCCGACGATCTCGCCGTACCTGCGGTCGCCGATCAGCTTCACGATGCCCGCGCGGTCGCCGTAGACCGTGGTCGCCCCGGCGACGCCGTAGGGCACCTTGCCGACGACGACGTCGTGTCCGGCGGCCTTGGCCTGCTCCTCGGTGAGGCCGAAGCTGCCGACGTTCGGCAGGCAGAAGGTCGCGCGGGGGATGTCGGGGTAGACGAGCGGATGCGGGTGCTCGCCGGCGGCGTCCTCGACAGCGATCACGCCCTCCTCGCTGGCCTTGTGCGCCAGCGCCGGGCCGCGGACCAGGTCGCCGATCGCGTAGACGCGCTCGCGGCTCGTGCGGCCGAGGTCGTCCACGGCGATCAGGCCGTGCTCGTCGAGCGCGACGTCGGCGACGTCCAGGCCGAGGCCCTCGACGTCGGGCCCGCGCCCGGCCGCGATCACCAGGTAGTCGGCCTCGCCCTCGGCGTCGCCGTGCTTGAACGTGACCTTGTCGTCGTGGCTGACCACGTCGGTGACGAACGTCTTGACGTGCACCTCGATGCCCTGCTTCTTGAAGCCGCGCAGGGCGACCTTGGAGATGTCGGCGTCCTCGGAGGGCAGGACGCGGTCGAGGCCCTCGAACAGCTGCACCTGCGAGCCCAGCCGGACGTAGGCGCTCGCGATCTCGCTGCCGGACGCGCCGGCGCCGACGACGGCCAGGCGGACGGGGAGCGCCTCGAGCGCCCAGGCCTC
>JBBRFO010000054.1:0-18570 GCA_038224135.1 Solirubrobacterales bacterium | reverse complement strand
TGGGTGTCAACGACGGCGGCGGGAGCTGCTGGGCTGGAGGTCGCCGTCGCGACCGGCGCGGGCGCGGGGGCCGGGGCGGGAGCCGCGGCGACGCCCGGTGCGGGCTTGGGGGCCGGGGCGGGAGCGGGGGCGGGGGCGACGGCGGGCGTGTACGTCTGCGCGACCTGCTGGACAGGAGCCGGAGCACTCTGCTGCGTCGAACCACCGCTGATCGCCGGCGCCGCGGCAGCGGACGTCGCCGGGCGACGGTGCTTGACGGCCGGGCGGTAGACGATGACGTGACGCGTCACGACAACGCGCCGCACGATCACCGGCCGCACCGCGGCAACCTGCGTCGGATGCGGCTTGAGCGCGGGATCCTGGCCCTGCGCGACGCGAATCGACAGGAACCCGAACAGGCCCACGAACAGCGTCGCCATCGACGCGTAGATCGGGAGCGCGCGCCGCATACGCGAGGCCCGCCGAGCGGCGGGCCTCTGCGCTGCGGGAGGAACCGGTCGGCTAGTCATCGTTGCCGTCCGACGGCTCGGCGACGTCCTGCTGATCGCCGGAGTCGCTCGAGGTGTCGGGCATGTCAGCGGTCTCGGTGTTGGTCTCGGACTGGTTGTTGTCGTCCGCACCGGCCTGGTTGGTCGGCGCGGCGTCGTCTGCCGTCTCACGCGGCTGGGTGACGGGGGCCGGCGTCACGGCGCTGACCGGGGCCGCGGGTGTGGGTGCGGCGACGGGCGTCGACTCGGCGGCGACGGCCTTCGCGTGATGCGCGGCCTTGGCATGGCGGTGCCGGATGACCTTGACCGTCTTGTGGACGACCACCGTCTTCACGATCGGCGTCTGCTGGGGGGCCGAGGCGGTCGAGGTGCCGGGGGTGCCGACGGCGACAGCGGCGAGGGCGCCGACGGCGATGATCGTGCCACCGGCGGCGATGGAGGTTCGGTTGAGCATGCGGCGATGATGCCCGCGCCAGTCCCAACCGCCGGGCAACCGCGTGGAAAGCCTTCGCTAAGTATCCGTTTCAGAGATGTGCAGGATGAACAGGAACACGATCGGCCCTGCCGTCAGCAGGACGAGCGCCATCCCTGCTCATCCTGCCCACTGCACGGCAACGCTCCGGCAACCACCTGGAAAGCCTTTGGAAAGCCACTCATCTAGGCTCCGGGCCTCTACGAGCCGACTTCACAGGAGCGACAGCAAGCATGGCGGAGATCAAGAAGGTCGGAGTGCTGGGGGCCGGCCTGATGGGCCACGGGATTGCCCAGGTGACGGCACAGGCCGGCTACGACGTCGTCCTGCGCGAGGTCGACGACGCGACGCTCGCCAAGGGCATCGGCAAGATCGAGAAGCAGCTCGCCCGCGCCGTCGAGAAGGGGAAGTCGAGCCAGGAGGACGCCGACGCGGTTCGCGGGCGCATCCACGGGACGACCGACTATGCCGACCTCGCCGACTGCGACTTCGTGATCGAGGCGATCACCGAGAGCCTGCCGCTCAAGCTCGAGATGTGGAAGGCGGTCGACGCGATCGTCAAGCCCGAAGCGATCTTCGCGACGAACACGTCATCGCTCGCCGTGATCGACCAGGCGGCGGCGACGTCGCGCCCGACGCGCTTCGTCGGCCTGCACTACTTCAACCCGGCGCAGGTGATGAAGCTCGCCGAGGTGATCCGCGCGGTCACCACCGACGACGCCTCGTTCGACGCCGCCAAGGTCTTCGCCGAGTCCCAGGGCAAGCTGTCGATCCCGACGCGCGACACCGCGGGCTTCATCGTCAACCGCCTGCTCGTGCCCTACATGCTCGACGCGATCCGCGGCTACGAGGAGGGGATCGGCTCGATCGACGAGATCGACGAGGCGATGAAGGCCGGCGCCGGGCACCCGATGGGGCCGCTGACGCTGGCCGACTTCGTCGGGCTCGACACGCTCGGAGCGATCTGCGACGTGCTCTGGGACGAGTACCGCGAACGCCGCTTCGCCCAGCCGCCGACGCTGCGCAAGATGCTCAGCGCGGGCTGGTACGGGCGCAAGTCGGGCCTGGGTTTCTACGACTACTCCGGTGACGCGCCGGTGCCCAACCCGGGCGTGTGAGCGACCTGCCGACAGCCGCCGGCCGCGCGCTTCTGGGCGGCCCGGAGCACCACCGTGCGAAGGCGCTCGAGCAGGGCAAGCTGCCCGTGCGCGAGCGCCTGACGCTGCTGCTCGACGCGGACTCGTTCGCCGAGGAGGCGCTGCTGGCCAACTGGGATGTCGATGGGCTCGGCGCCGACGGCGTCGTCACGGGGCTCGGCACCGTCGAAGGGCGGCCGGTCGCGGTGATGGCCAACGACCCGACGGTCAAGGCCGGGTCGTGGGGACCCAAGACCGTCGAGAAGATCATCCGCATCCAGGAGCGCGCGCTGGAGCGCCGCGTGCCGATGATCTACCTCGTCGATTCCGCGGGCGCGCGGATCACCGACCAGGTGCTCATGTTCCCCGGCCGCCGTGGTGCCGGGAAGATCTTCCACAACGAGGTCAAGCTGTCAGGCCTGGTCCCGCAGATCTGTGTGCTGTTCGGCCCCAGCGCGGCCGGCGGCGCGTATATCCCGGCGTTCTGCGACATCGTGATCATGCGCGACGGCAACGCGTCGATGTATCTGGGGTCACCGCGGATGGCCGAGATGGTGATCGGCGAGAAGGTGACGCTCGACGAGATGGGCGGCGCCCGGATGCACACCGGCACGTCCGGCTGCGGGCACGTGCTCGTCAAGACCGACGCCGAGGGCATCGACGCCGCTCGGCGCTACCTGTCGTACTTCCCGACCAACTGGGAGCTCGATCCGCCGGACGCCGGCGCGGTCGCGCCGTCATCGACGACGCCGCTCGGCGAGATCGTCCCGCCGGACGAGAACAAGCCGTTCGACATGCAGCTGCTGCTCGACACGCTGCTTGACGCGGACTCGTTCTTCGAGGTTCACAAGCGCTGGGCCAAGGAGCTGATCGTCGGCTACGGGCGGCTCGACGGCCGCGTCGTCGGCGTCGTCGCCAATCAGCCCAAGCAGAAGGGCGGCGTGCTGTTCGTCGACTCGGCCGACAAGGCGGCGCGGTTCATCTCGACCTGCAACGCGTTCAACGTCCCGCTGCTGTTCGTCTCCGACGTCCCCGGCTTCATGATCGGCACGCAGGTCGAGCGCCAGGGCATCATCCGCCACGGCGCCAAGATGATCGCGGCGGTCAGCGAGGCGACGGTGCCCAAGCTGTGCGTGATCGTGCGCAAGGCCTATGGGGCCGGGCTCTATGCGATGTGCGGACCGGCGTTCGATCCCGACGCGACGATCGCGCTGCCGAGCGCGTCGATCGCGGTGATGGGTCCGCAGGCAGCGATCAACGCGGTGTTCTTCAACCAGCTCGCCGCGATCGAGGACGAGGCTGAGCGCGCCGCGAAGACCGAGGAACTGCGCCGCGAGTACGCCGAGGACATCGACGTCCTGCACCTTGCAAGTGAGCTCGTCGTCGATGCCGTTGTTCAGCCGCAGGAGCTGCGCCGCGAGATCGTCCGCCGGCTGGCGCTGGCCGCCGGCAAGTCACGCGATTGGCCGGTCAAGCGCAACGCGGTGACGCCCGTCTAGGACGTCGTGGTCTGCGCCGGCGGCTGATATTGCGGCTGTTGATATTGCGGCTGCTGGTATTGCGGTTGCTGATCCTGCGGCTGCTGGTACTGGTACTCGGGCTGTTGGTCCTGTACCTGCGGCGGCGCCTGAGCGCCGTCGGGTGCGACGGGGCCGACGGGCCGCACGACGGCTGCCGACCGCTTGGGCGTCGTCCCGAGTGCTGGATCGTGGCCGCGCGCCATCTGCACGCCGATCACCAGCAGCACGAGCACGAACATCACGGTGGCTGCCGCGCCGACGCGGCGCAGCGACGCGCGCGTGCCGTCGGTGCTCATGTGAGCGGCCACGTGATCGTTGCGATGGTGCCGGCGTCGGTGAAGCCCCGCCGGTAGCTGGAGTTGACCTTGATGCGGCGAGTGTGGCGAGCGTCGATAAAGGCTCTCTGAGACTGCGGCGGGCGTCAGCCGTTGCCGGAGGCGGCGCGCTTCTTCGCTGCCGCGCGGCGCTTGGCGGCGGCGCGCTTCTTGGCGGCGGCGCGCTTCCTGGCGGCCGCGCGCTTCTTGGCCTGTG
Source organism: Solirubrobacterales bacterium (assembly GCA_038224135.1). Lineage (GTDB taxonomy): Bacteria > Actinomycetota > Thermoleophilia > Solirubrobacterales > Solirubrobacteraceae > F1-60-MAGs163. Next base: position 14,423 of record JBBRFO010000054.1, on the reverse strand, counting down.
CTCGCTTGTTCGCAGCGGCGCGCTTGCGCTCGGCGGCCGCGGCCCGCTTCTGCTTCGCCGTCAGCTTCGGCTTCTTGCCCAGCAGCTTGTCGATCGTCGCCTGCTCGCGCGCGATCACGCGGCGGTGGCGGGCGATCGATCGATCACGGGCCCGCTTGAGCCGCTTGGCGCGGCGCTTCTCGGAGGCCGTGAGGATCGTCTTGCTGACGACGACGGTCTTGACGACGGGCGGCGTGGCCTTCGCCGCGACGGCTGCCTTGGGCTTGTCGGCGGCCTTGTTGCCCTCGCTGAACGACACGGCGGCAAGGCCGCCGAGGGCGATGACGGTGACGCCGGCGGCGATCTGAGGGAAGGAGGGCATGGGGGACGTGTCGGCAGATGTGAGCGGTGCCGCAAGTAGGGACACCACCGATCGGCGTTCGTGCCGAAAGGTTCGGCAAAGGTGGGCCTGTCACCTGCTCGCGCGGGTAGGCTGGCCGCGTGATCGGTCCGCGCATCCTGCTGGTTGAAGACGAAGCGTCGATCGCCGAGCCGTTCGCGCGGCTGCTGCAGCGCGAGGGCTTCGAGGCGCTCGTCGCCCCGACCGCCGCCCGGGCGCTGGAGCTGTTCGAGCGGATGCCACCGGCGCTGGTGCTGCTCGATCTGAACCTGCCCGACGGCGACGGCCGCGACATCGCCCGTGAGCTGCGCCAGCGCTCGAGCGTGCCGATCATCATGCTCACCGCCCGCGGAACCGAGACCGATCGCGTCGTCGGCCTCGAGATCGGCGCCGACGACTACGTCGTCAAGCCGTTCTCCAGCGCCGAGGTGATTGCACGCATCCGCGCCGTTCTGCGGCGCGTCGCCGACAGCCCCGATGCCGAGGCGGCGCCGCCCGGACCGATCGCGGTGGGCGACCTCCACATCGATCCGGCCGCGCGCCGCGTGACGCTCGCCGACGCCGATGTCGCGCTGAGCCGCAAGGAGTACGACCTGCTGCTCGAGCTGGCTCGCCACGCGGGCCAGGTCGTCACGCGCGAGCAGCTGATGGCCCGCGTCTGGGATGAGAACTGGTTCGGATCGACGAAGACGCTCGATGTGCACGTCGGCTGGCTGCGCCGCAAGCTCGGCGACGATGCGTCGGAGCCGCGCTTCATCGAGACCGTTCGCGGCGTCGGCTTCCGGTTCGCCGCGCCGGACCGGAGCGCGGCGCCGTAACACTCCGCCGGGGCCTGCTGCTGGCGCTGGCCTACGTGCTGGTGCTGGCGATCGTGGCGCTGCTCGTGCCGCTGGGGCTCAGCCTGCGCAACCGCGTCGACTCCGAGGTCCGCCTGCAGGCCCGCAGCGAGGCTCAGGTGGTCGCGGCGAGCGCCGTGCCGGCGATGTCGCCGCCGCAGCCGGCGGCGCTGGGCCGGCTCGCGCGTCAGGCGGCGGAGTCGGTCCACGGCCGCGTGATCATCGTCGGGCCGACGGGCATCGTGCTCGCCGACTCCGGCGGATCGGCAACGGTCGGCAGCTCGTACGCGAGCCGTCCCGAGGTCCGCCTGGCGCTGGCCGGAAGCCCGATCGTCCAGCGTCGCCGGTCGTCCGTCTCGCTCGGTCAGGACATCCTCGCCACGGCCGTGCCGGTCGCGAACGGCGGGACGGTCAGCGGCGCCGTGCGCGTCACCCAGAGCGTCGCCGCCGTCCATCGCGCGGTCCGCCGCACCTGGATCGGACTGGGACTGATCGGCCTGCTCGTCCTCGGGCTCGGACTGATCGTCGGGGCCGTCCTGGCCGATCGGCTGACGCGACCGATCGTCGCGCTGAACACCGTCGCCCGGCGAGTTGCCGACGGCGACCTCGACGCACGCGCGCCGGTCGAGGGCGCTTCCGAGCAGCGGCGTCTGGCGCAGACGTTCAACGCGATGACCGCGCAGCTGTCACGGATGATCGATGCACAGCGCGAGTTCGTCGCTGACGCCTCGCATCAGCTGCGTACGCCGCTTGCGGGCCTGCGGCTGCGGCTCGAGGGTGCGCGCGCGGACGCGACCGAGCCGGTCCAGCAGGACGACCTCGACCACGCGCTCGGCGAGGTCGACCGCCTGTCGGCGATCGTCAACGAGCTGCTCGAGCTGAGCCGCGCCGACGCGTCGGCACGGACCGACGAGCGGGCCGACCTTGATGCGATCCTCGACGGTGTCGCGGCACGCTGGGCTGAGGCCGCCGCCGCGCGTGACTGCGTCCTGATCGTCGACACCGATGGACCGACCGTGCCGATCGCGTGCGCGGCCGCGGACGTCGAGCGGATCATCGACGCGCTGATCGAGAACGCGATCGCGTACGCGCCCGGAACGACGGTCCGCGTCGGCGCTCGCGGGACGCTCGTGCAGGTCCGCGACGGCGGTCCGGGCATCGCGGCCGACGAGCGCGAGGCGGTCTTCGATCGCTTTCATCGTGGCCATGCGGGACGAACCGGCCCCGCCGGAACGGGACTCGGGCTGGCGATCGCCCGCGAACTCGCGCGGCGCTGGGGCGGTGACCTCGAATTGCACGACGCTGAGGGCGGCGGGGTCGACGCGCAGGTGCGGCTCCCGCCGGTGCGGCAGGTGTGATCCCGACGCGCACTCTTTGCCAAGGCTTGTCCCCGCGCTGGCGCCGCGTTCTCCGGCCGGCCCGTACGGTCCAGTGGTGGATCCTGCCGCGAGCCATCGCCACGTCATGCACATCCCCGATGCGGCGACGGAGCCCGTCGGTAGGCTCGGAGGCGTGCGCACTTCCCGTGTCACGTTCGTCGTCCTGCTGGCGCTGCTCGGTGTCGGCATGGCCGCGGGCATCACGTACGCGGCCAGCCGGCTGGTCTCGCAGCCGATCGGCCTCGCCGCTGAGCCGCGAGATCTCAGCAGTTCGCTGACCGCTCCTGCTCCTGCTCCTGCCCGCAGCAAGCCGGCCGCGACGCACACGACGACCAAGCACCGCGTGAAGCACCGCAAGGCCGCGGCGCGGACGACGCCGTCCACGCCCGCGGCGGCGGCACCCGCGGCGGTGGCGCCCGCGGCTTTCGCCGCTCCGGCGTCGACGCCGAGTTCGGCGCCGGCGACCAGCACGTCACCGGCTCCCGCCCGGGCCGCGCCGGTTCGCACATCGACCGACGATCACACCCGCACCGACGGATCCGGCTTCAGCAGCAGTCCGGTCACGGCGACGCCGGCTCTCCCGGCGGTCGACGGGCACGACTACGACGGCGACGACGACTGATCAGCCGGCAGGCGGTTGCGGCGGCTCGAAGCCGCCGGGCAGCTCCGGAGGCCGAGCCTGCGTCGGCTGGCCGAACGCGTCCGTCGCCGCCGCACCGGCCGACGACGACCCGATCGCTCCGGCGGCGCCGGGCTCGCGCAGCGCGTCGATGTCCGCGTCCTGGGTGAACTCCGGCCAGGTCTCCGTCAGCAGCAGGGCGTAGGGCACCATCCGCACCATGTAGCTCAGCCCGAGCCGCGTGATCCCGTGGATGCCGTGCGGCAGCCTGCCGGTGAAGACGATCACGAACCAGGCGAGCATCGCGCCGACGGTCGCCACGAGGTTCATCGCGTAGGCGATCAGGATCGGTGGGATCAACAGGAAGATCCGCAGCAGCACCTTCATCCGGTCGTACACCGGCAGTGGCTCGCCGATGTGCAGGTGCACGGGGTAGTCGGCCGGCGAGTCCTCGCTGAACCCGGGAAACCGGTCGGTTTCGAGCATGAAGTACGCGTTCACCTTGGCGTTGTACTGGGCGAACTTGCGGTTGAAGGCGTACAGCGCAGCCGGGTAGCGGCCGGTGAACAGCAGCGCGAACCAGGCGATGAAGGTCGCGCAGTAGGCGACGATGCCGATCAGGCCGAGCCAGATCGCCGGCAGCAGCGCGAGCGGATAGCGGAAGAACGTCGTCAGGCGACTGTGCTTCTCCTGATAGGGAAGCTCAAGTGTGACGGCGGGCGCGCTCATGACCGTGCATTCCACCACTGGGACCGGCCGGATCGGCGCGACGTGGCCGGATAGGCTGCGAGCCATGGACGCGACCGATCTGGCATACGCCGGCGCCGCCGAGCAGGCGCGACTGATTCGCGACGGCGAGGTGACCTCGCGCGAGGTCGTCGCCGCGACGCTCGATCGCATCGAGCGCCTGCAGCCGACGCTGAACGCCTTCCGCATCGTGTTCGCCGAGCGCGCACTCGCGGAGGCCGATCAGGCCGATGCGCGGCGCGCCTCAGGTCAGGATCGCCCGCTGCTCGGCGTTCCGGTGGCGATCAAGGACGACACCGACATCGCCGGCGAGACGACTGCCTGGGGTACCGCGGCCAACGATGTCGTCAAGCGCACCGATTCCGACGTCGTCGCCCGCCTGCGCGAGGCCGGCGCCGTCCTGATCGGCAAGACGAACGTTCCCGAACTGACGATCTTCCCGTTCACGGAGACGCTGCGGTTCGGCGCGACGCGCAATCCCTGGAACACCGACTACACGACCGGCGGGTCCAGCGGCGGTTCCGGCGCAGCCGTCGCGGCGGGTCTGTGCGGCGTCGCGCTCGGCTCCGACGGTGGCGGGTCGATTCGCATCCCGGCCGGCTTCAACGGCATCTTCGGGATCAAGCCCCAGCGTGACAGGATCTCACTCGGCCCCGACCACCACGATGGATGGTGCGGGCTGTCGGTGTACGGCCCGCTGGCGCGCAGCGTCGCCGACGCGGCCGTGTTCCTCGACGCGACAGCCGGCAGCGTGCCCGAGGGCGGGTTCGCCGCCGCGCTTGCGACCGACGCCGGGCCGCTGCGCATCGCGCTGTCGGTCAAGCCGCCGCCACCGCTCGGTCCGTCGGTCAAACTGCACGACGATCAGCGCCACGCGCTCGAATCGACCGCGGCGCTGCTGCGCGACCTCGGTCACACGGTCATCGAGCGCGAAGTCGACTACCCGGTCGCCGCGTTCTTCACGTTCTCGGCGAGGTATCTGTCGGGGATCAACAACGATCTCGTCACGCTCGACCGACCCGACCGCGTCGACCGGCGGACCAAGGGCATGGCGCGGCTCGGGAGTCTGATCCCAGCAGCGGTACTCGCCCGCGCGCGAGCGGCCGAGCCCGCGATCGCAGCGCGGATCAACACGATCTTCGACGAGGCTGACGTCGTCCTGATGCCGGGTGCCTCGGGCCCGCCGTTCGAGATCGGTGAGCTCCACGGCCGCGGCGCGCTCTGGTCGCTCAACGCGTCCGGACTGCGGGTGCCGTGGCATCCGATCTGGAACGTGATCGGCCAGCCCGCCGCGTCGGTGCCCGCCGGCTTCGATGCCAACGGGCTGCCGCTGTCGGCGCAGCTCTGCGGGCGCCCCGGCGACGAGGTGACGCTGCTGCGGCTGTCGGCCCAGCTCGAGGCCGCGCGGCCATGGGCCACGCGGCGCCCGCCGGTCGACGCGCCGGCTGTGACGGCAGTGGCGTGAGCGACGTCGGCGGCCGCGAGCTGCTTGCCGTCGCGTTGGCCGCGGCCAACGCCGCCGCGGGCGTCCTGGTCTCACACGCGCGGCAGGCTGCGCCGACGGGCGTGACGACGAAGAGCACGCCGACCGACCTCGTCAGCGCGGCGGACCTCGCCGCCGAGGCGGCGATCCGTGAGGTCCTCCAGCGCGAGCGGCCCGACGACGCGATCCTCGGCGAGGAAGGTGACGATCGCCCCGGCACGAGCGGCCTGCGCTGGATCGTCGATCCGCTCGACGGCACCACCAACTTCCTCTTCGGTATCGACCAGTGGTGCGTGTCGATCGCGTGCGAGGGCCGTGTCGGCGTGATCCTCGACCCGGTCCGCGGCGAGTGCTTCCAGGTGGTCGACGGCGCGACGCCGACGGTCGACGACGCCCCGCTCGTGCCGTCCTCGCGTCAGGACCTTGCGACGGCGCTCGTTGCGACCGGCTTCGGCTACGACGCGGAGGTGCGCCGCGGCCAGGCCGCGCAGGTCGCCGCGCTGCTGCCGCGGGTGCGCGACATTCGCCGGTTCGGCAGTGCCGCACTCGACCTCGCCTGGACGGCCGCCGGCCGCTACGACGCCTACTACGAGCGCGGTCCGCAGATCTGGGATCTCGCCGCCGGGCTGCTCATCTGCGAGGCGGCGGGTCTGCAGACGCGGACCCTGCCGGCGCGCGACGGCATGCCCGAGGGCGTGCTCGTCGCTCCGTCGGGCCTGATCGATCCGCTCGCTGCCCTGCTCGTCTGACCGCCCGGAGTTGTCCCCGCCCCAGGGGGGATAACTCCGGTCAGGCGCCGTGGTGCGTCACGCGCTCAGGCTCGATCGTGAACGTGACGCGGACCTCGCCCTCCTTGCGGAAGGGGTAGCTGTCGACGTTCATGTACTTCTTCGCCAGCGCGTCGATCACGGCGTCGCCGTTCTCGGTGTCGCGGTCGACGACCTTGCCCGTGATCGACGCGAACTCGTAGGGGTTGTCCGTGTCGTGCACGCTCACGGTGACCCGCGGATCGCGCTCGAGGTTGTTCGGCCAGACGCGGCCCTCAGCGGTGTTGACGAACGGCCGGCCCTGCTCGTCGACGCCGATCCAGACGACGACGTTGTGAATCGTGCCATCGGCGCGGTGCGTCGAGAGGTGCGCAAAGTTGCGCCTGTTGAGCAGGTCGATCGTCTTCTGCTCGAGCTGTGCGGCCATGGTGTGCGGGCTCCGTGGGTTTCGGGTGCGGGGAGTGGTCAGCGTACGCAGCGGCTCTACCCTGCTCGCGCATGCGGCACACGGCGACGGGCTGGTGGATCGAGGAGGCGGGTGCGCCGCCGCCGTGCGCGCCGCCGCAAGGCCGCGTCGAGGCCGACGTGGTCGTCGTCGGCGGCGGATTTCTCGGGATGTGGACCGCCTGGCACCTGCTCGAGCGCGACCCGTCGTGCCGCGTCGCGTTGCTCGAGTCCGGTCGCTGCGGCTTCGGTCCCAGCGGGCGCAACGGCGGCTTCGTCAACGGCTACTGGGAGCACGTTCCCGGTCTCGCGCGGCGCGTCGGCAGCGGCCCGGCGATCGACCTTGCGCGCGCGGCCGACGCCTCGATCCGCGAGATCGGCGCCGTCTGCGCGCAGCACGGCATCGACGCCTGGTACCGGCCGGCGGCCCAGGTGGAGATCGCGACGGCGCAAGCGCAGGACGGCACCTGGGACGCGGATGTCCGGGCGCTGGCCGCGCTCGGTCACGGTGAGGAGTACGCCGAGCTGACACCGGCGCAGGTCCAGGCGATCTGCCGTTCACCGGTCTTCCGCGGCGGGGTCGCGATGCGGACCGCTGCGACGGTGCAGCCCGCGCGGCTGGCGTTCGGGCTGCGGCGGCTGCTGCTCGAGCGCGGCGCGGCGATCTTCGAGCACGCGCACGTCGAGGGAATCGACGAGGCCGGCGCGGGCGTGATCGCGCGGACGGCCGGTGGATCGGTCGCGGCGCGCAGCGCGGTCCTGGCCGTCAACTCGCACACGCGCGAGTGGGACGCGTTTCGCTCCGAGCTGAGCGTGGCATCGAGCCATATGGTCATCACCGAGCCGGTGCCCGACGTGCTCGAGGCGATCGGCTGGACCGGCGGCGAGCTGCTCTGCGACCGCCGCCGGATGCTGCACTACTTCCGCACCACGGACGACGGCCGCATCGCGTTCGGCTGGGGTGGCGGCCGGCTGGCGTGGAGCGATGGTCATCAGCGCCGGCTCGACGTCGATCCGGGCGTGACCAAGCTGACGATCGACGCGCTGCACCGGTTCTTCCCCGACGTCCGCGGGCGCGAGATCGTGCACGCGTGGGGCGGGCCGATCGACGTGGCGCCGCGGCGCCTGCCGATCTATCGCACCGCCGGCAACGTGCACGCGGGGTGGGGCTTCACCGGCCACGGCGTCGGACCGACGCACCTCGGCGGGAGGATCCTGTCGGCGCTGGCGCTGGGCATCAGCGATGAGACGACCGCGCTGCCCGTCGTCGAGCCCGCCCGCAAGCGCTTCCCGCCCGAGCCGTTGCGCTGGGCCGGCGGCTCACTGATCCGCGCCGCGCTGCTGCGCAAGGACCTGCGCGACGAACGCGGCGCCTGGGTCGATCCGGTCACGGTGGCGGTGACGAAGCTGCCGCGGCTGCTGGGGATGAACCTGCCGCGGTGATACCCGGGGTGGGATTCGAACCCACACGCCCCGAAGGACAAGAGCTTTTGAGGCTCCAGCGTCTACCGTTCCGCCACCCGGGCGGGTGGAGGACCAGAGCCTACGCGTGCGCGGCGGCGTACTCGGGCTCGTCGTCGGGCCAGTGCTCGATCTCGATGTTCCACTGCTGCCCGAAGGCCTGCAGCGCGGCGATGATCAGCAGCGCCTGGACCGGGATCAGGATCGCGGTCAGCGTTCCGAGCGTTGCGGGGCCGATCGAGGTGCCCTTGTAGCCGATCGTGTCGCGGTCGAACCATGTGCCGGTCGCGAGCGCGGCGAAGATCAGCATCACGATCCCGAGTGCCGCGAGCACCGGGAGGACGCCGCGGTTCCAGCGGCTGACGAAGTAGGCGGCGCCGATGTACGCGATCGCCCAGAGCAGCGTGATGATCGTCATGCCCTGCATGCCCGTCCAGCCGCCGAACAGCACGACGAGAATCAGCACGGTCGAGATCAGCAGCAGCACGATCACGATGGCCCGCGAGTTCTTGCTCGCGGCCTTTGCGCGGTTGGGGTGCTCGATGATCGGTTCACCGGCGTGGAGCTTGGACATGCAGGCGCGACCCTACAATCTCCGCCCGACGAGCGCGAATCTCAGCGCGCATCGGCGCGGGCGTGGCGGAACTGGTAGACGCGCCGGCTTTAGGTGCCGGTGGCCTTGGCCGTGGGGGTTCGAGTCCCTCCGCCCGCATCGACCGTCATCGGGTCAGATGAGCCGGCGGGAATTCGGTGATGACGCAGCGCTGCTCGGCCGAGCGGCGGGCGGCCTCGAGGATCTCGAGGACCCGGAGGCTGTCGGCGGGGTCGACCGGCGCCGGGCCGTCGCCGTCCAGCCAGTCGCGCACGCCGGCATAGAAGTCCTCGTAGCGTCCGCGCTCCAGTTCGTGGGGCTCGTCGCCGAGCCTGCCGGGCGACGCGACGCCGTAGCCCGGCCCGCCCGGACGCAGACCGGCGATCAGCTGAGCCTCCTGCGGGTCGATGCCGTCGCAGGTGAAGCCGTCGCGCAGGCCGCTGAGGCGAAATCGCGGGCCGTGGAGCGGGGCCGTCGAGCTCATCCACAGGTGTGACCGCACGGCGCCCGCGTGCTCGAGCGCGATGAACACATCGTCATCGACCAGTGCGCCGGGACGGCGGCGGTGGACCTCGCCATACACCGACACGGGCGGGCCGAACAGCAGCACCGCCTGGTCGACGAGGTGAGCGCCGAGATCCAGCAGCAGGCCGCCGCCCTCCGCTGGGTCGGCCGCCTCGCGCCAGCGCGTCAGATCGGCCTGGGGGCGGAAGCGCTCGTACCGGGACTCCAGGCGAAGCGCGGTGCCCAGCACACCGTCGGCGAGCAGCCGCCGCAGCGTCAGGAAGTCGCCGTCCCAACGGCGGTTCTGGAACACCGTCAGCCGCCCGCCGGCCGCGAGCAGCTGCCGGCCCTCGGCCGCGCTGGGAGCGAGCGGCTTGTCGACGACGACCACCAGGCCGCGCTCCAGGCCGGCGAGCGCGATCGACACGTGCGCGCGGTTGGAGGTCGCGACGACCAGGACGTCGATGTCGTCGAGCAGCGCCTCGACGGACGCGACGACGCGCACCCCGGGATGGTCCGCCGCGGCCCGCTCGGCCCGTTCGGGCGCTCGGGTCATCACCGCAGTCAGTTCCAGGCCCTCGACGGCGTCGATCAGCGGCGCATGGAACACGCTGCCCGCCATGCCGAAGCCGGCGATTCCGACCTTCGCTGTCGCGTGCATGGTTCCTCGTCTCCGGACGGACCGCGGATAGGCCGCAATGGTTGCACGGTTTCTTACGTGCACGACCGGTGCGGCTGGCGTAATGTGAATCCGCACAACCCATCCCCGGCGTTGCTGTTCAGGAGGAGAAGCAGATGCGGAAGTCCAGTTTGATCGTCGCGGCGCTGGTGACAGCGCTGCTGCTCACCGCGTGCGGGAGCAAGAGCAACAAATCCAGCAGCAGTTCGAGCGGAGGCACGAAGGGCGGAACGATCGCCCTGTTGCTGCCGGAGAACCAGACCGCCCGCTACGAGAGTTCCGACCGTCCCCTGTTCGAGGCCAAGGTGAAGGCCCTGTGCCCGAGCTGCAAGCTCCTGTACTCGAACGCGACCCAGGACCCGGCCAAGCAGCAGCAGCAGGCTGAGGCGGCGCTGGCCCAGGGCGCCAAGGTGCTCGTGCTCGATCCGGTCGACGGCGCGGCAGCGGCGGCGATCGTCAATCAGGCGAACAGCAAGAAGGTGCCGGTCATCAGCTACGACCGCCTGCTGCTGAAGTCGAAGCCCGACTACTACGTCGAGTTCGACAGCCCGTCGGTGGGCAAGATCCAGGGCAAGGCACTGGTCGACAAGCTCAAGGCCGACGGCAAGAGCGGCTCGATCGTGATGATCAACGGCGACCCGGCCGACAACAACGCGAAGCTCTTCAAGCAGGGCGCGCACAGCGTGATCGACTCGAGCGGCTTCAAGGTCGCCAAGGAGTACGACACCCCGGGCTGGACGCCCGCCAAGGCGCAGACCGAGATGGACCAGGCGATCACCGCGCTCGGAAAGTCGGGCTTCGTCGGCGTCCTCGCCGCCAACGACGGAACCAGCGGCGGCGCCATCGCCGCGATGAAGGGCGCGGGCATCGATCCGTCGACCCGGCCGATCACCGGCCAGGACGCGGAGCTCGCGGGTATCCAGCGGATCCTCGCCGGCGAGCAGTTCATGACGGTCTACAAGCCCGTCAAGCCGCTTGCCGAGAAGGCCGCGGAGTACGCCGTCGCGCTTGCCCAGGGCAAGAAGCCGACCGGGACGAACACGACGGAGAACAACGGCACGGTCGACGTGCCCACCTACAAGTTCGCCGTCGTCCCGGTGACAGCCGACAAGGTCCAGTCGACCGTGGTGGCCGACGGGTACTGGAAGGCCAGCGAGATCTGCACGGCCAAGTACGCGGCCGGCTGCACCAAGTACGGCGTCAAGTAAGGAACGACACGTGAACACCGCCTCCGCGACACCGACCGCCGTTCGACCCCTGCTGCAGGCGCGGGGGGTGAGCAAGCGATTCGGTGCCGTGGAGGCACTCACCGGCGTCGACTTCGAAGTCGGCGCCGGCGAGGTGGTCGCGCTCGTCGGCGACAACGGCGCCGGCACGTCGACGCTGATCAAGGCGATCGCCGGCCCCCAGCCGGGCGATGACGGTGACTACCTTTTCGAAGGTGTGCCGGTGTCGATCAAGTCGCCGCAGGACGCCAAGCGCTTGGGCATCGCCACCGTCTACCAGGACCTGGCACTGTGCGACAACCTCGACGTCGTCGCAAATCTGTACCTCGGCGCCGAGCTGATCGAGAAGGGACCGCAGTCGGCGATCCACGTGATCGACGAGATCGCGATGGAGGTGCGCGCGGTCGAGTTGCTCGATTCGCTCTCGGTGACGACGCTGCAGAGCGTCCGATCCGAGGTCGGGTCGCTGTCCGGCGGGCAGCGCCAGTCGGTGGCGATCGCGCGATCGCTGCTCGGTGATCCGAAGCTGGTGATCCTCGACGAACCGACCGCCGCGCTGGGCGTCGCTCAGACGCGCCAGGTCCTGGACCTTGTCGCCCGCCTGCGTGAACGCGGGCTCGGCGTGATCGTGATCAGCCACAACATCACGGACGTCTTCGAGGTGTCCGACCGCATCATCGTGCTGCGCCTGGGGCGCCGCGTCGCGACGTTCACGACCAGCGAGACGACGCCGGACGCGATCGTCAGCGCGATCACGACGGGAGCGCGCGCATGAGCACCACCGTGGACCCGGCGCCGGCGCCCGCGCCGGAGCCCGCCGGCCCCGACGGCAGCGCCCGCTCGCAGCTCACCCTGCGGATCGCGCAGCTCGGCTCGCTGCGCGTGGCGCTCGTCCTGGCGGCGATCTGGATCGTCTTCCAGTCCCAGAACAGCAACTTCCTCAGCGCGTTCAACCTGACCAACCTGGTCCTGCAGATCGCCGCCGTCGGCCTGATCTCCGTCGGCATCGTGCTGATCCTGCTGCTCGGCGAGATCGACCTGTCTGTCGGCGCGGTGAGCGGTCTGGCCGCTGCCGTGATGGCGGTGCTGAACGTCAAGCACGGCTGGGGTGCGGTCCCGGCGATCGGCGCCGGCCTCGCGACCGGCGCAGTGATCGGGCTGGTCAACGGCTTCTTCGTCACGCGCTTCCAGATCCCGTCGTTCGTCGTCACGCTGGCCGGTCTGCTCGCGTGGCAGGGGGCCCTGCTCAAGGTGCTCGGCGACACCGGGACGGTCAACCTGAACGACCCGACGATCACGGGCCTGGCGGGCACCTTCTACGGCGAGACCGTCGGCTGGATCCTGGCAGTCGTCGTCATCGGCGCGTATGCCGCCTCCGGCTGGCTGGAGCGCGTGCGCCGCGCTCGCGCCGGCCTGGAGCCGCCGTCGCTGCGCAACTTCATCATCCGACTCCTGGCCGTCGCCGGCGGCACGATCGCCGCGGTCCTCGTCCTGCGCGCCGACCGTGGAATCCCGCTCGCGGGCCTGATCCTCGTCGGCACGTGCGCGATCGGCACGTTCGTGACGACGCGGACGAAGTTCGGGCGCTCCGTGTTCGCCGTCGGCGGCAATGCCGAGGCGGCTCGCCGCTCGGGCATCAGCACCACGCGCGTCCGCATCATCGTGTTCGTGCTCGCGTCGACCTTCGCGGCGGCGGGCGGCATCATGGGCGCCGCGCGGCTGCTCGCGGTCAACCAGGGGTCGGGCGGCAGTGACCTGCTGCTGCTCGCGATCGCAGGCCCGGTCATCGCCGGCACCAGCCTGTTCGGTGGGCGTGGCTCGGTCTGGCACGCGCTCCTGGGCGCCCTGGTGATCGGCTCGATATCCAACGGGATGGACCTGCTCGCGCTCGCCTCGTCGGTCAAGTTCATGATCACGGGCGCGGTCCTGCTCATCGCCGTCGTCATCGACGCGGTGATCAAGAACCAACGAGAGCGGGCCGGAGCCTCGCGCTAGCGAGGCTCCGGACCATCCAGCGGCTCGGCATCCGGTGCGGCCGCGCCGCACGCGTCCGCGCCGTCGGGAACGATGCGCAGATGCATCCGGCCCGGCTTTCCCCGGCGGCGTTCCTTGCCGCCCTCGTCCTGCTCGTGCTCGTGGCGCCCGCCGCTGCCGACGTCAATCCGTGCGTGCAGGCGCAATGGACCGGACTGCGCTGCCCTGACCTCGTCATCTCGCAGCCCAGCATCACGGCGATCGACACGGTCTACGGCCGCAAGGTGCTGCGAACGACGTCGTCGATCAACAGCGTCGGCGACGGGCCGATCGAGATCGTCGGGCACAAGTACGCACCGTTGCTGATGCACGCGCGGCAGCGCATCTACAAGGTCGGCGGCGGTTCCGAGCTGTTCAAGACGCCGGCCATCATCCGGTTCAAGCAGATCCCGGGGCAGGGCGGCTATTGGAAGCTGCGCGACGCCGCGCGCCTGGAGTTGTGGTCGGTCAATGCGGCCGGAACGCAGCTGAAGCTCTTGCGCACGAGTCCCAAGCAGCACTACTGCCTGCGCGACCTGAAGCTGACGCGCCCGAACCTGCCGCATTCGCCGGCCGGCGCCGTGTATCCGGGCTGCAACCAGGATCCGGGCAAGCACATGGTCACGCTCGGGACATCGATCGGCTGGTCGGACATCTACCCGTTCAGCTACTACGAGCAGTACATCGACGTCACGGGGCTGCGCGGGCGGTTCGCGCTCGTCCACATCGTCGACCCGGAGAACGTCCTGTTCGAATCCGACGAGACGAACAACGCGTCGCGCCGCTTCGTCGAGCTTCCGTCCGGCAGGATCGTGCGCTGAGACCCGGTGCGGGGAGCCCGGCCGCACGGCGCGGCGCGAGCTATCCTCACCGCCCGCTGGGGGACTGGTGTAACGGCAACATAGGGGTCTCCAAAACCCTTGCTCGAGGTTCGATTCCTCGGTCCCCCGTCGTCAGAACCCCTGGTAAAACGGGGGTTCTGTTCCCGGGGTCCTCATGGGACAGGTCATGGGACAACGCGCGCGGTAGGACATCGCAGCGGACGCAGAAGGGGTCCTCGTGGCCAACGCATGAGCGCAGAGTGGATGGAGGTCGAGTGGAGCGATCCGACGTTCCGAAGCATGATCGGCGCGGCAGTGCAAGAGTTCCAATGGCCGAACCCCGCGGCGGTCAGAAGCTGGCCCGCAAACTCGTCCCCTGCGCGCCTCGTGCTCGGCGGACTCGTATAGCATCAGACCATGCTTAAGCGTGCGTTTGTCGTCGTGCTCTCGGTGCTCCTCGTCGTCGCCGTCCT
>JBBRFO010000053.1:0-18932 GCA_038224135.1 Solirubrobacterales bacterium | reverse complement strand
CCCGCCCCTGTAGCTCAATTGGCAGAGCAGCGGACTCTTAATCCGAAGGTTCTTGGTTCGATTCCAAGCGGGGGCACTCGGAATAGCGCTGGATATCAGCGCTATTCGCGGTACTGGAGAGAATCGCAGGCCGGCCGAGATCGCGCTCGTGTCCCCAATGTGTCCCGAAACGGGTGTAGCCTCTCGCGGGATGGCAACCCGAATCGAGCGCCCGATCTCCGGTCACGTCTTCCGTGTCGAAGGTAAGCGCCGACCCGTCTGGCGGGCGAAGTACCGGCTTCCCGACGGCCGCCAAGTCCAGAAGACGCTCGGTCCGGCGTGGACCGAACGCGGACGGCCGCCGCTCGGGCACTACACAAAGCGCACAGCCGAGGCGTGGCTACGCGAGACGCTAGGCCAGGCGCGCGACGGCACACTCGCCGGCCTGCAGCGGACCGGCGTCACGTTCGCCGCGGCCGCGGCCGAGTTCCTCGAGCATCTCGAGGTCGACAAGCAGCGCAAGCCTTCGACGCTGCGCGACTATCGCTCGACGATCTCGATCTACCTGCTTCCCACGTTCGGCTCGCTCCCCGTCGAGACCATCACCGCCGATCACATCGAGCGCTGGCAGCGCGGCCTCAACGGGCACGAGTTGTCGAACCGCACCAAGGCCAAGACGATCGCCGTCCTCCACGGGATCATGGAGCGCGCCAGGCGGCGCTACCGCCTGGGGTCCAACCCGGTGACGTACATCGAGAAGCCGCGTACCGCGCCCAGGGCCGAGATCGATGTCTTCAGTCGCGAGGAGGTCCGGGCCCTGGTGCGCGCGGCGGACTCCGCGCAGGACGGCGCGATCTACCTGACGGCGTCGTTCGCGGGCCTACGCCAGGGCGAGCTGCTCGCCCTTCGCTGGCGCGACGTCGACTTCCCGGGGCGCCGCATCCGCGTCGCCGCGAGCTACGTCGGTGGGGTCGTGTCGACTCCCAAGAGCGGGCGTATCCGTTCGGTCCCCCTCGGCCGCGACGTGGCGCAGGTGCTGGCCCGCCTCGGGCAGCGGCCGTCCTTCACAGGCGACGACGACGTCGTGTTCGTCGGCACCCACGGCGAGCACCTCGACGCCTCGGCGCTACGGCGTCGCTATAAGCGGGCGATCGCGGACGCGGGCCTGCGGCCGTTGCGCTTCCACGACCTGCGCCACACGTTCGGCACGCTCGCGGTGTCGGGCGGCGCGCAGCTGTTGCAGGTCCAGGCGTGGATGGGACACGCGGACATCAGCACGACGATGGTCTATCTGCACTACGCGCCCCGCGCCGATGAGGCCGAGCTCCTCGACCGCGCTTTGGGAGCGGAAGGCAACGGCGACGGGGTGGCAGATCCGCTCAGTCGAGAGTCGAGCTGATCGTGTCCCCTGTCCTTCGACGCGCACCGTCGTCCAAGGTCCGGCTTTGGGCCGCGGTCTGCGCGGCTCGGAGGGCCCGGAAGACGGTCCCGCGGACCGTCTTGGTGACGGAGTCGCTGAAGCCGCGAACGCGCCCATGGCGGCTCCCGCCAGGGAGTCGCCGGGGGTCCGGAGGGCCGTCTCGCCGGGCGGCGTGGCGAGCGCAGCGAGAGGGTGCTGCAGGCGGCCCGATCCACGATGCCCGTGCGAGACCGAGCGCGCAACAACGTGAAGCGGGAGGTGTCCGCCAGGACACCTCCCCAAGAAGCCGCCCTTTTGCAGGGCGTTCTTGAGACGGCGCCTAGGACGTCTGCCCAAGGGCTGCCTGAGGGTTGCCTGAGGGTTGCCTGAGGCAAGCCTGACCGTCAGGTAGGCACGCGGGACAACACGACCAGCGTCGGCTTCCGAGTCCGCCGTATGGGTGAGCGGATCGACGGCTACGACTTCGACACATTCGAGCGACCGCGGCGGGTGTCGCCTTACCCGGTCGACGCGTGGTCCGACGGATCGACCTGGCTAATCTGGCGTGGCGTCGACTACGACGGGCCGGTCAAGAACATGCAGGGGCGCCTGCACTACTACGCGAGCGAGCGCTTCATGAGCGTCCAGACGCGCGCCGTACGCGAGGACGAGCGCGAAGGGATCGTCTTTCGGTTCGTCTCGCGCGGTCCGCGCCGCGAGACCGGAGTCGGTCACGGTGGATGACGCCCCAGTCTCGCTCGCCGAGCCGCTGCTCAGCGCGGACGCCGCCGCCGAACTTCTCGCGGTCAAGCCGAGTTGGATCTACGAGGCGGTTCGCGCCGGCGCGTTGCCATGCCTGAAGGTCGGGCGTCACATCCGCTTCACGCGCCCGATGCTCGAGCACTGGCTCGCCACGCGCACGCAGACCCAGCGACGCTAGAGCGTCCTCTGCCAGCCCGGTTCGTCGGGTGGGAACGAACCGAGGCGGGTGGGCGCCAACCGGCCCACCCGCCTCAAGCGCGAGACCCAGTGGCCATCGAAACGCGTTGATTGCGAAGCAGCCGCCGCATCTCCGGCGCTGGGACGTGACAAGTGAATCCCGCCCGGACGCACACACGTTCAAGCGGGCGCGTCCACACTCGGGGCGCTGACGCTGGCGGAGGATCCGGGTTAGAAAGGCCGCGGGCCTATCGCCACGGTCGCGTTGTTCCTGCCATCGGGGCCGGTCCACTCGATGACGGAAGGTGAGGTGACTTCGCGGAAGATCGCGTTGCTCCGGATGGCTAGGCCGATCGGAGCACCGATGTCGGGGACGAGTCGCGCGTTGCTCGAGCCGTCCACCGTCGCCACCGCCACTCGCGCGAGTGTCGGCTTGCTGACCGATCCGTAGAGGAGGGCTTTGCCGGATGCGACGGCGGCGGCGTCCTCGCAGCCACCGCCGGAGTACCCGTCGACGTCACTCACCCACGAGAGGCACAAGCGCGTGCCGTCGAGCACCAGGTAGACCCGAACGTCTGCGCCGCCGTCGTACACCAGTCGTGAATTGAACGCCGCAAGGCGCGCGCGACGAGTGCGCGAGGCACCCCGGAGGCGCATGACATCGCGCTTGGT
Source organism: Solirubrobacterales bacterium (assembly GCA_038224135.1). Classification (GTDB taxonomy): domain Bacteria; phylum Actinomycetota; class Thermoleophilia; order Solirubrobacterales; family Solirubrobacteraceae; genus F1-60-MAGs163. The sequence goes on along the minus strand of JBBRFO010000053.1, from coordinate 15,943 downwards.
CTTGTGGTGACGGAGCACGGCGAACGCGCGCCGCGCCTTCGTGGCAGCGGTTGTGCGCGCCGCGCTCGCGCCCGAAGCCCACGAGGAGCCGGGAACGGCGAGGCAGAGCGCGATCACGACGCCGATCAGCAGGCCCCGCCTGCCCAGATTCATGATTTGCACGAGTACATTCTCTTTCCTGGGCGCTGAACCGCGACCGCTAGAAGCAAAAGCCTGTGTGGTTTGGCGAATTGTCGGTGTTGCCGGAGAATGCGCGCGCAGCGCCGGAGTTCGCGCCGTTGACTACGTACGCATCCGAAGTCGGCGTAGCGCTCACGAGACACATGCTCGCGCTGTTGGTGTTACAGACGGTGGTACCGCCGCCGCGCTTGTACCCGGCCGCGGTGAGGAAGTAGACGCATGGGTATCCCCCGCTCGTCGCTGACCAGGCGCGGTCGTACGTTCGCGCGAGGTAGGAGCCGTCGCTGCATGTGCCGCCCGGCGCGAGGACTGCATTCACACAGTAGTTGTAGGCAAAGCCCGAGGCATTCCTGGCACGTGCCGCGCTGAAGGCGAATCCGATCAAGATCACTCCAGCCCCGATCAGACATATTCGCAAGATGCGGTCGGAGCTGTGCCACATGCGATCCGCGTTTTGCCTCATAACCCGACCATACCCCCCCCCTGAGGCACGGGTCAACCCCGAGGTCGCTGTGATCAGCGAATCGCGCTCACGCCCGTCATCCACCCGGACACGCCCGCCAGTCGTCCCGCGACTCGAAGGGCAACCGGCCGCGACGGTCAGTGCCGGCCTCGCCGAGCCGTCCTCGCCGTGGCGATGCGACTTCCGGGTCCGTGGGTGCTGGCCACTGATCCCGCCGCCGGCCGCGGTCGATCCGGCGGTTCTTGGCGGCTGTCGCGGATGACTCTGAGGAGAGTGGCACTGCCATCGCGGTTCGTGTCAGGTGGGCGCTACTCCGACTGTCCGGACGAGCGTGTCCCGAACGGTGTCCCCGACTCGGCAGATGTCACCCCCGCCAAAGCGCGCCGAAGCGATCAAACGACCTGTAACCCCCGGATACCCAGCGTCCACGGGCCATCTCTTAATCCGAAGGTTCTTGGTTCGATTCCAAGCGGGGGCACTCGGAGCAGCATCGTCACGGCCGGCGGCCGACCGTGACAGAATCGCTCCCGATGCTCGCCTCGCTCGACGGTCAGATCCAGCCCACCGACGAGGCGGTGATCCCGATCACCGATGCCGGCCTGCTGCGCGGCGACGGCGCCTTCGAGGTGATCCGGTTGTACGGCGGTGTGCCGTTCGCGCTCGACGAGCACCTGGACCGCATGGGGCGCACGTCGGCGAACATCCGCCTGCCGTTCGATGCGGCGGCGTTCGAAGCCGACGTGGCCGCACTGCTCGCGGCAGCACAGCCCGGTGACGCGCAGCTGCGCCTTGTCGCAACGCGCGGCGGCCGCCGCCTCGTGATCGTCGAACCGCTCGCCGTCGTGCCGGACACACTGGCTCTTCGGAGCGTCACCTACAGCCCGCCGCGGCTGCTCGACGACGTCAAGTCGCTGTCCTATGCGGCGAACATGCTCGCCAGCCGGATCGCCCAGGAGCGTGGCGGCGACGAGGCGCTGCTCGTCACGCCCCACGGCCGCGTGCTCGAGGGCCCGCGCCAGACCTTCGTCGTCTCACTGGACGGGACGACGCTGGTCACGCCGCCACTCGAAGACCATGTCCTTGACTCGATCACCCGGCGCCACCTCTTCGCGCTGGGCGCCCTGGTCGAGCGGCCGGTCACGATGGATGAGCTTGCGGACGCGCGGGAGGCGTTTCTCGCATCGACGACGCGTGAGGTGCACCCGGTCCACGAGATCGACGGACGGCAGCTGCCCGCGGCCCCCGGGCCGCTGACGAGCGCGGCCGCGGACGCGCTGCACGCGCGAATCCGTCAGGCCGTCGGCGCCGGCTGATGCGCGTCCTCACCGTCATCGGGAGCCGCCCGCAGTTCGTCAAGGCGGCGGCGGTCTCGCGGCTGCTGCGCGCCGATCACGAAGAGCTGCTGATCAACACCGGCCAGCACTACGACGACGAACTGTCGACGATCTTCGTCACCGAACTCGGCATCCCCAAGCCGGACCTCGACCTGGCGCTCGGCGGTGGCAGCAACACCGAGCAGACGGCGGCGATGCTGGCCGCGATCGCACCGGTCATCGCCGAGCACGAGCCCGACGCCGTCCTGGTCTACGGCGACACGAACTCGACGCTGGCCGGCGGTCTCGCAGCGGCGCAGGCCGGCATCCCGGTGGCGCACGTCGAGGCGGGCATGCGCTCGTTCGACCGTCGGATGCCGGAGGAGCTCAACCGCGTCCTGACCGACCACCTGTCGGCCCTGCTGCTCGTTCCGACGCCGGCCGCCGTCGCCAACCTCGAGCGCGAGCACGTCAGCGGTCGCGTCGCGCTGGTCGGCGACGTGATGGTCGACGTCGCCGCTCTGGTGCGTCCCCGTGCCTCGGGCGACCGCGCCCCGCTGGAGGCCGCGGGGGTCGAGCCCGGCGGGTACGTCCTGGCGACGACGCATCGAGCCGGCAACGTCGATGATCCGGCGCGGCTGCGCAAGCTCGTCGACCTGTTCCTGGCAGTCCCCGGCGAGGTCGTCCTGCCGCTGCATCCGCGCACGCGCCGCCGGCTGGAGGAGGCCGGCTGGCTCGCCGAGCTCGAGGCGGCGCCCAGCGTCCGGCTGCTCGCTCCGCAGGGCTACCTGGCGTTCACCTCGCTGCTGACGCAGTCCCGGGCGGTGCTGACGGACTCCGGTGGCGTGCAGAAGGACGCGTACCTGGCCGGCATTCGCTGCGTGACGCTCCGCGATACGACGGAGTGGGGCGAGACCGTCACAGCGGGCTGGAACGCACTCGTCGACCTCGACCGTGATCGCGCGCTGGCCGAGCTGGTTCGCCCGCTCCCGGACGCCCATCCCGAGCTCTACGGCGACGGCCACGCCGGGGCGCGCGTCGTCACCGAACTCGGGCTGCTGCTCGGCGGGTAGCGCCGGTCAGGCGCCGACAGGGCGTCCGATGCGCCGCACGGGGATACCGGCGGTGGCGAAGGCGCTCGCGTCCAGGACACCGCGACCGTCGAGCACGGCGCGGGCTCCGGGCACGTCGGCTGGGCCCATCTGACGGAACTCGGGATGGTCGGCCTGAACGACGACCGCATCGACGGCTGCTCCGTCCCACGGCGCAAAGCCGAGCGCCTCGAGCTCAGCGTCGTCGTACAGCGGGTCGGAGGCGACCGGGATCGCACCGCGCCCGATCAGCGCGTCGCGCGTCGCGAACGCACCGCTGAACGCGGTCTCCTTGACGGCCCCGCGATAGGCGACGCCGAGGATCAGCACGCGCAGCCCGTCGAGCTCGCCGCCGAGCAGGCCGGCCAGCGCGTCGACGGCGTACGCCGGCATCGCCTCGTTGACGGTGCGCGCCGTGGCCGGCAGCACGGCGTCCGGAGCGCCCGCCAGCAGGAACCTCGGGTAGACCGGGATGCAGTGCCCACCGACGGCGATGCCGGGCCGGTGGATGTGACTGAACGGCTGGCTGTTGGCGGCGTCGATCACGCGGTCGATGTCGATGCCGTCGCGATCGGCGATCACGGCCAGCTCGTTGGCGAACGCGATGTTGATGTCGCGGTAGGTCGTCTCGGCGAGCTTGGCGAGCTCGGCGCCCTCGGCCGAGCCCATGCCCCGGACCTCGGCATCCAGGACCGCCGCGTAGAGCTCGCAGCCGCGAGCCTCACCTGCGGCGCTCAGGCCGCCGACGAGCTTGGGGTAGTCGGCGAGGTCCTGAAAGATGCGCCCGCTGTAGACGCGCTCGGGACTGAAGATGAGGTGGAAGTCGGTGCCTTCGCGCAGGCCGCTGGCCGCCTCCAGGGCGGGAGCGATGCGGGTCCGCGTCGTCCCGACAGGCAGCGTGGTCTCGATGCTGACGGTCGTGCCGGCCCGCAGGCCGCGGCCGATGTCGGCGACGACGGCGTCGAGGATCCGCCAGTCCGGGTTGGCCGCGGCGTCGACGATCAGCGGCGGCACAGCGATCACGAGCTCCGGCGCCGCGGCGACCGCGGCGGCCGTATCGGCCTGCGCGCGCAGACGACCGGCCGGGACGAGCTCCGCAAGCCGCTCGGCGAGGTGCGCCTCACCCGGGAACGGCTCGCGCCCGGCATTGACGAGGTCGATGACGCGGGTGTCGACGTCACAGCCGATCACCTCGTGCCCGGCCTGCGCGATCTGGACCGCCAGCGGCAGGCCGATCTTCCCGAGGGCGACGACGACGGCGCGCATCAGGCCACCAGCTCCACGGTCCGGCGCCCGGCGGCGCTGTCGAGCACCGCCTCGGCCACGGTGACGACGCGCAGACCCTGATCGAGCGTCACGATGTCCGAGGCCCGTCCCTCGATCAGGTCGACAAACGCCTCGATCTCAGCCAGCAGCGGCTCGCGGCGGGACAGTGCGTAGCGCGTCATGTCCCCTTCCGAGACGCCGCGCAGCGCCTGGGTCGCGCCCCACTCGGACGCGACGTCGCCGTTGGCGTAGAAGGTCAGATCAGCGGTCAGCGTGTCGGCGACGAGCATGCCGCGCTCGCCCAGGACGCGGGTGCGGCGGACCTTCGTGGGCGACAGCCAGTCGACGACGCAGGTGAAGCTGACGCCGCTCTGCAGACTGCCGTTGACGAGGACCATGTCCTCGTGCGCGCGGCCCATGCGGTGCTGCGTCTGAGCGGCGACGATCGCGATCTCGCCGCCGATCCAGCGGACGATGTCGAGGTCGTGGGTCGCGAGGTCCTTCACGACGCCGACATCGCGGATGCGGTCCGGGAACGGCCCGACGCGCTCGGTGGCGATCAGGAACACCTCGCCGAGCTGCCCTTCGCCGATCCGGCGTCGCATCTCGACGAGCGCAGGGTTGAAGCGCTCGACGTGCCCGACGGCGCCGACGACGCCGGCCGCCTCGCACGCGGCGATGATCTCGCCGGCGGCCTGCGCCGTGGCCGCGAGCGGCTTCTCGATCAACATGTGGATGCCGCGAGCGGCGAGGTCCCGCGCGATCGCGGGATGGTCCTCGGTCGGAACGGCCACGACTGCGAGGTCCACCGGTCCCGCCGCCAGCGCCTCGTCGAGCGTCGCGAAGACGAGCGCCGGATCGCGCACGACGCCCCAGCGATCACCGCCTGGATCGATCGCTCCAGCGAACTCGACAGATGGGGTCGACTGCAGGATCCGCGCGTGGTGGCGGCCCATCATCCCAAGCCCGATCACGGCGCCACGGGGCGCACGGGCTGCTGAAGCTGCTTCCACGGCGACGGCTAGGGTACCGGCCCATGCCCGCACCCCTCGCCCCGGGGCTCGTCCTCGCGCCAGGAGCCACCGTCGGCGAGCGCGTCAGCTTCGGCGCAAACGTCGTCGTCCACGCCGGCGTCGTGATCGGCGATGACGTGACGATCCAGGACGGCGTCGTGCTCGGCAAGTCGCCCAAGCTCGGACCGCAGTCGACGGCGGCGGCGCTCTCGGGCGATCCGCTCGTGATCGAGGCGGGCGCGTCGATCTGCGCCCAGGCGATCGTCTTCGCGGGCGCCCGGATCGGCGTGGGCGCGATCGTCGGCGATCAGGCCTACGTGCGCGAGCGCGCGGTGATCGGCGCCGGGACGGTCGTCGGCCGCGGCACCTGCGTCGACAATGACGTCGTGATCGGCGATCGGGTCCGGATCCAGACGGGCGTCTACCTGACCGCCTATTCGGTGGTCGAGGACGACGTCTTCATCGGCCCCTGCGCGATGACGACCAACGACCAGACGATGGCGCGTCCGGGCGACGATCTGCGCGGCGCGACGCTGCGACGCGGTTGCCGGATCGGCGGCGCCGTCGTTCTGCTGCCGGGGATCGAGGTCGGGGCCGAAGGCTTCGTCGCAGCCGGGTCGATCGTCACGCGCGACGTCGCACCGGGAACGCTCGTGATGGGCACGCCGGCGCGGGTCGTCCGCGACGTCCCGGCGGACGAGTTCCTGCCGCCGGCCTGAGCGGTTACGCCGCCAGCGCGACGGGCATGTCGCCGAACCAGACGACCTGGTCCTTGGCGGGGCCGACGCCGAGCAGCTTCACGGGGACGCCGACGGCGTCCTCGATGAACCGCAGGTACTCGCGCGCCGTCTGCGGCAGCTCGGACTCGGTCCGGCAGCCGGAGATGTCCTCGCTCCAGCCCGGGAGCTCGGTGTAGACCGGGCGCGCATGGTGCAGCACGGTCTGGTGGTAGGGGAACGTGTCGTATGCGGCGCCGTCCGGGCCCGAGTAGCCGGTGCAGATCTTCAGCTGATCGAACCCGCTCAGCACGTCGAGCTTGGTGATCACGAGGCCGGTCAGGCCGTTGATGCGCGCGGCGTAGCGCAACGCGACGATGTCGATCCAGCCGGTCCGGCGGGCGCGTCCGGTGGTGGTTCCGAACTCGCCGCCGCGCTTACGGATCTCCTCGCCGAGGTCGTCATCGAGTTCGGTCGGGAACGGCCCGGCGCCGACGCGCGTCGCGTAGGCCTTGGCGATGCCCCAGACGTCGTCGATGTCGCGCGGCCCGACGCCCGTGCCGACGCAGGCGGCGCCGGCGACCGGGTTGGACGAGGTGACGAACGGATACGTGCCGTGGTCGATGTCCAGCATCGCGCCCTGGGCGCCTTCGAAGATGATCAGCCGGTCGTCGTCGAGCGCGCGATGCAGCAGCGCGGAGGTGTCCGCGACATGCTGCTCCAGCCGCTTGCCGAACAGCAGGTACTGCTCGGTCATCGCCTGCAGGTCCAGCGCCGGATCGCGCTCAAACGGGCGCAGCTGCAGCTTCTTGGGCTCCAGCGCGGCCATGATCTTCTTCTTCAGGATCTTCTCGTCGAGCAGGTCCTGAACGCGGATGCCCAGTCGGTTGGCCTTGTCGGCATAGGCCGGCCCGATGCCGCGCTTGGTCGTGCCGATCTCGAACTTGCCGAGCTTCGCCTCGCCGGCGTAGTCGAGCATCAGGTGATAGGGCATGATCAGGTGCGCGTTGGCGCTGATCTTCAGCCCGTCGACGTCCACGCCGCGCTCTTTCAGGCCATCGATCTCACCGATCAGGACGCCGGGGTCGATCACGACGCCGTTGCCGATCACGCACGTCGTCGCCGGATACAGGATGCCCGACGGGATCAGGTGGAACTTCCACGTCGTGTCGCCGTGGACGATCGTGTGGCCGGCGTTGTTCCCGCCCTGGAAGCGCGCGACGACGTCGGCACGCTCGGCCATCAGGTCGACGACCTTGCCCTTCCCCTCATCGCCCCACTGGGCGCCGACGATCACGATGCTCGGCATGACGCAGGCAGTGTAGGCGGGGCGCGCCTCAGGCGAGGCGCAGGTCGGCGGGGGAGGACCCCGGGTCGGGGTCGCGATCGCGCTCCCGCAGGTCCGTCGCCTCGAAGCGGCGCCGGTCAGGCCCGAACAGCGGCACCAGCTCACACATCTCATCCAGCCGCGACACGGTCCGCTCGCCGATCTGCCCGGCGAGCGCGGCGCCGTCGAGGTTCGTCGTGACGATGATCGAGCGCTCGGCCTCGTAGCGCGCGTTGACGATCGAATAGAGCTGCTCCAGCACCCAGGCGCTCGTCTTCTCGGCGCCGAGGTCGTCGATGTGGAGCAGGTCGACCTCGGTCAGCCGGTCGAGCAGGTGGACGTAGGCGCCCTGCGCATCGGACTCGAACGTCGCGCGGATCTCGGCCAGCAGCCGCGGCAGCGAATAGATCGCGACCGTCCGGCCGGCGTCGAGCGCCGCGCGCGAGACGAGCATCGCCAGTGTCGTCTTGCCGGTGCCGACATCGCCGAAGAACCACAGCCCGCGGCCCTCGTCGAGTCGCTCGCTGACGCGGCGGGCAAAGCGCCCGGCGACCTGGACCTGCGGCGCGGGCATGTCGGTGACCGGCGGGCGATCGAACGACACGCCGCGGTAGCGCTTGGGGATCGTCGCCGACAATGCGCTGACGCGGCGTGAGGCGACCAGTTGCGGGCGGCAGCCGCAGGCGCGGACGGTGCGCGTCTGCTCGTCGTCGATCCAGCCCGACCCGTCGCAGACGCCCAGGACGCAGCGGGCGCTCATGCGGCCTCGGGCGCGATGCTGCGAAAGCGCGGGTATTCGTTCTGGAAGCTGAGCCGGACGTCGCCGAGGCCGCCGTTGCGGTGCTTGGCGATGATCAGCTCACTGACGCCGGGGTCCTCGGAGTTCTCGCGGTTGTAGTAGTCGTCGCGGTAGATGAACATCACCAGGTCTGCGTCCTGCTCGATCTGGCCCGATTCGCGAAGGTCGGACAGCATCGGGCGCTTGTCGGTGCGCGACTCGACGCCACGCGAGAGCTGCGAGAGCGCGATCACCGGAACGCTCAGCTCGCGCGCCAGGATCTTCAGCCCACGGCTCATCTCGCCGACCTGCTGCACGCGGCTGTCGTAGCGCCCGTCGGGGCGCAGCAGCTGCAGGTAGTCGATGATTATCAGGCCCAGTCCACCGTGGTCGCGCAGGCTCTGGTGCAGCCGGCGGGCCTTGGCGCGGACCTCGAGCAGCCCGATATCGGACGAGTCGTCGACGAACAGGCGGCTCTTCTCGTAGTCACCGGCGACCTTGAGGACGCGCTCCCATTTGTCCTCCTTGACCTTGCCCTTGCGCAGGTCGTCCCCCTTGATCGATGCCTGTGAGGCGACGAAGCGCTGGGCCAGTTCGCTCTCGGACATCTCGAGCGAGAACATCGCGACGGCGGACGGGCGCGTCTTGTGCAGCGCCACGTTCTCGGCGATGTTCGTCACCAGCGCCGACTTGCCCATCGACGGACGCGCGGCGAGGATGATCAGGTTGCCGGGCTGGAAGCCGCCGGTGATCGTGTCGAGGTCGCCGAAACCCGAGGGCACGCCGGTCAGCTGGGTGCCGCTGCGCGAGAGGTCCTGCCAGCGCGTGATCTCGTGATGCAGGACATCGCCGACCGGACGGAAGTCCTCGCCGCCGTCGCCGTCGCGGATCTCGAGGATCGTGCGCTCTGCCGCCTCGAGGATGTCGCGCGGCTCGCCCTCGCGGCCGAGCACGCTGGACTGGATCCGGTACGACGCGTCGAGCAGGCGCCGCAGGTGCGCCAGCTGCTTGACGATCTCGGCATAGCGACGCAGGTTGCCGACGGCCGGGACCGCGGTGACGAGCTGGCTGATCTCGTCCGCTCCCCCGGCGTCGTCGAGCGTCCCGCGCGACTTCAGCTCCTCGGTGACGCTGAGCACGTCGATCTCGCCGCTGCGCTCGAACAGCGCCAGCATCGCTTCGAAGATCGCGCGATGGCGCCCGCGGTAGAAGTCCTCGGACTTCAGGCTCTCCTCGACGACGAACATGTAGTGCGCCTGCTCGGACAGCAGGATGGCGCCGAGGACGGCCTGTTCGGCCTCGACGGAGTGCGGTGGGACGGCGCCGGGAGCGGCGGCCGCGGGCGGGGCGAGAGTCGATCCGTCGGCGGCGTGCATCAGCCCGGCGAACCTAGCAATGCAACCGGGCGCGGCGGATGGACTGATCCCGCAATGCGCGCGGGTTTGTCACAGCGTCGGCTGAAACTCGGGCGGAACGGTTACTGCTCGACGACCATCGTCTTGACGACGGCCTTGACGCCGCCTTCGAGCTCGAGATCGACCATGAACGTCCCGATCTGCTTGATCGGCTCCTCGAGCTCGATCTTGCGGCGGTCGACGTCGACGCCGCGGGCTTCCTTGATCGCGTCGGCGATGTCCTGGTTGGTGACCGAGCCGAACAGGCGCCCGTCGTCGCCTGCCTGGCGAGCGATCGTCAGCACCGTGTTGCTCAGCTGCAGCGCCAGACCCTGCGACTCGAGCGCCGCCTGCTCGCGGGCGCGCTCAGCGGCCGCGATCATCTGCTGCGCGGCGGCGAGCGCCGACTTCGTGGCCGGCTGCGCCAGCTTGCGCGGCTGCAGGTAGTTCCGCAGGTAGCCCTTGGAAACGTCGACGACCGAGCCCTTCTGGCCGAGCGTCTCGATGTCCTCCAGGAGGATCGCCTCAGGCATCTCTAGCGCTCCCGGTCGCGATCACGGCCGCGACCACGACGGTCGGGACGATCGTCACCGGTCGCCTCGGCGATGTACGGCAGCAGCGCGAGCTCGCGAGCGCGCTTGACCGCGGTCGCGACCTGGCTCTGATGGCGGCGGCAGAGGCCCGTGATCCGGCGCGCGCGGATGCGACCACGCTCGGACGTGTAGCGCCCGAGCGTCGCAACGTCCTTGTAATCGGCGTACTCGACCTTGTCCTTGCAGAACAGGCACGGCTTGCGCCGGCCGCCGCCGGCACCGGGCTTGTCCCGACGACGCGGGGGCTTGGTATTGCGCTGCTTCGCCATGAAATCCTCGTAGAACGTGTGTGGTGCTGCTGCGTGCAAAGGCGCGCCGTCAGCGGGCGCGCCGGGGCCACAGTATGACAAGACCGCGAAAACACCGGTCCGGAGCTCGTGATAGCGAGTCGGCGGGTGGTGCATCGGATGCGGCGAGGACCGGCCCGGACCGTGGTGCTCGACTGTCCGACCCGGGTTATGCCCCATCCTGCAAGGACAACTCGGGACGGTGGCGCGCGTCGGGTCCCAGGCAGACGACGCCCGTCTGCGCCAGCCTGCGGGAATGACGTGTCTGTCCCGCACGCGAACGCCCCGCCGGCCAGGTGGACGAGCAGCACCATGGCGCCCCGGAGCAGCGCGACCAGGCACGCGGCTCGCGTGGCCCACGTACGTATGAGGAGTGCTGCGCCGGATCGCCTGACGGGGACGCCCGCGTGCCTGGTGCAGCGTGCCGCAATGTAGCCGGAGAACTTCCTCGAGAAGTGATCCGTCACGGATCACTTCTGCAAGAAGTTCGAGCGGCGCGGCCGGGTCGCGGGCGACCGCGGACCGCCCCGGGCCGACGTCCATCCGCCGCCAAACGCACTGCGCCCGCCGGGGGGCGGGCGCAGTTGGTGACTGTGGGCCGGCGGCGTTCCCTAGAAGGGGATGTTCCCTAGAAGGGGATGTCGTCGGTTGAGGGGGCGACCGGCCCCGAGCTGACCGGGGCACCGGCGGTCGCGAAGTCCGAACTGTCGACGGGGACGTCGGCGCGCGGCGTGAAGCCCGAACCGCCACCCGAGCCGGCGTCGTCGCGGCTGCCGAGGAACTGGATGTTGTCGGCGATGATGTCGACCGCCTGGCGCTTGCCGCCGCCCTCGGCCTCCCACTCGCGCCACTCCAGGCGCCCATCGATGGCGACCGGGCGGCCCTTGGAGAGGTAGCGCGCGGCGTTCTCGCCCTGGGCGCCCCAGACGGTGACGTCGAAGTAGTTGGGCTTGTCGACCCACTCGCCGCTCGGGCCGTCCTTGCGGCGCGTGTTGCAGGCGACGCGGAGCTTGCAGACTGACGTCCCGCTGGGCAGCGAGCGCAGTTCGGGATCGGATGTGAGATTGCCGGTGATGATCACCCGGTTGATGTTCGAGGCCGCCATGGGGCTCCTTTCGGGGGCGAACGACGTTCGCCGGACGTCAAGATCGTTCGTGCCGGCCGAGTCTAGACCGGGACCCGGCGCGAGCCGGCGATCAGGCCGCATCCTGCGAGAAGTTGTTGCAGAAGCGAGGCGAAGTGCGGGTCTCCGGCGGGCCGTAGGCCGCCGCCTGCGATCAGTCTCGGTCGCGGGAGTCGCGCGAGTCGCGGGAGTCGCGGGACTCAGATGCGGCCTCGGCCTGGACCTCGGCGGCCGCCGCAGCGGTCGAGGCCTGGCTGAGGTCCGGCGCCGGCGGGGCGCCGATGGTCTGCTTGATGACCCGGAAGCGGATGACGCCGTCCGTGATGCTCAGCGTGCGCTGCAGATGCTCGAGCAGCGCCGGAGGGCCCTGGAACTGGAGCAGGTCGTACTCCGACTCGGTGCCCTTCTCGATCTCGTACGCGAGCGAGCGAGTTCCGTACTCGTATGACTCGTCGAGCGTTCCCTCGGACTGGATCAGCGCCCGCACATCGGTGCGGATCTTGGCGCGCTGAGCATCCTCGGCCTTGGGATCGAGGAGCAGCATGAGGTCGTAACGGGGAGCGGGAGCAGCCATGAGAGAAGCGCGCCTCGGTGGCGCGGGCGCTGAGGGTAGCAGGGGGAGTCGGCCCGCCGCCGCTGCCTCTGGTGGCCATGCGACGCGCCTGGCACACCCGTCCCGGGACCCCGATCGCGGCCGTCGTCATCGTCGTTGCGCTCGTCGTCGCGCACGGGCCGGGCGCATCGCCGGTGGTTCCCAATGGCCGTGCGGTCCCGCTGGGGTCGGCCGCGACCAGCGCGCAGCCGCCCTCCGCGCCGCGGCCCCCGGCAGCGGCGCGGCCCAGCCGCCCGCAGCGGGCTCCGGCGCGACGACGCGCGGCGCACCGCAGGCACCGGCAGCGGAAGCGGCGTCATCGTCGTCAGCAGTCACGTCCCGTGCCGAGACTGCACCCGGCGCCTGTGCGGGTCCGCGTGCCGGCGACCGCGGCGCCCGGCGCACAAGCCCTCGAATTCGGCTGGCCGCCCTGACGACGTCTCAGCGGCCGGAGGCGGCCTTCTCGCGGATGTCCGCGAGCTGGTCATCGATCCAGTCGCCGGGCGACCTGGCGGTGACGATCTGCTTCAGCCCGTTGATGCGCCGTCGGCGCTCGCTCTCGCGCATCGTCAGCGCGGCATGGATCGAGTCGGCCAGCTCCTGCACGTCGAACGGGTTGACGCTGAGCGCGAACTCGCCGAGCTCCTCGTGGGCGCCGGTGTTCTCCGACAGGATCGAGACGCCGGCTCGCTCGTTCACGAGCGGGCCCTCCTTGGCGACGAGGTTCATGCCGTCGAACATGGCGTTGACGAGCAGGACGTCGTAATGCTTGTAGGCGGCGACGGCCTCCTCGAGGTCGTCCCGGAGCTTGAGCTGGATCGGCATCCAGTCGGGCGTGCCGTGGCGGTGGTTGACGACCGCGACGAGCGCCTCGATCCGCCCGAGGTACTCGGCGTACTCGGGCACATCGGTGCGCGACGGCATCAGCTGGGCGACGAATGTCACCTGCTCGCGGAACTGCGGATGCTGTTCCAGGAACAGATCGAACGCCGTGAAGCCGCGCAGGATGTTCTTGGACAGGTCGGCACGGTCGACGCGGAGGATCAGCGACTTCCGGCGGCGGCGCAGCAGTTCGGCCTCGAACTCCGCGACCCGCTCGGTCGCCGCGATCGCCGTCGTGGCGCGAGCATCGATCGGCAGCGGATAGCTGCGGACCCAGACCTCGCGGCCACCGAACTCGACGATGCCGCGGTCGAAGTCGACGCGCAGATCGAGCAGGTCCCGGCAGCACTGCAGGAAGTTGCGCCGGTAGGCCTGCGTGTGAAAGCCGATGATGTCGTTCGCCAGCAGGCCATGGAAGAGCTCCTCGCGGATCCGTCCGGGCAGCACGCGCCACGAATCCGACTGGGTCCATGGAATGTGGATGAAGTGATGCAGGAAGACGTCGGGGCGCGCGCGCCGGACGAGCGCCGGCAGCGTGTACAGGTGGTAGTCATGGACCATCACGACGGGCTCGGGGCGGCCCTCGATCTCCTCCAGCACCGCGTTCGCCAGGTCCTCGTTGACGACGTTGTAGCCGTACTCAAAGGCCTCGATCTCCTCGCGGCTGATGTCGGGGGCGTTCGACAGGTCCCAGAGGTAGTGCTGGATGAACCAGAGCAGCGGGTTAGCCACGACGTTGTAGAACGCGTCGTACGCATCGGGATCGGACTCGACAAGGCGCAGCCTGTAGTCGGTTTCGTCGACCGTGCACGTGAAGCTCTTGCCGCCGTGCGCGCGACTCGCCTCCGCGTCCTCCTCGTTCATCGCCGACGCGATCCAGAGCGCATCCCGGTGGTCCACGAGCCCCTTCAGCGCCGTCACGAGCCCACCGCCGCCGCGCACCGCGTGCAGCTCGCCGTCGTCGCCCCGCTCGAAGGTCGCGGGCCCCCGGTTCGAGACGAGTACCAGCGGTGCGTCCTGGGTCACTGCAGGCCCTTGAAGATGCGCAGCCAGTCGCGCAGGAGGCGCGGGGTGAGGAAATGCGTGCGCACATGCTCCTTGCCGGCGCGGCCGAGCTGCTTGCCGAGACCGGGGTCGCGCAGGATCCTCAGCGAGCGGTCGGCGCACTCCTCAGCCGAGCTGACGAGGTAGCCGGTGGTGCCGTCCTGCACCTGGAGTGGGATGCCGCCCACGTCGCCGCCGATGAACGGGCGTGCCTTCCAGAGCGCCTCCGACACGGTGAGGCCGAAGCCCTCGCGGGTCGACTTCTGGATCAGGACCTCGGCCTGCGACTGGAAGGCGTTCACCTCGATCGCGCCGACGTTGTTGAGGTTGTTGAGGATCTTGATGTCGGTGTCGCCGCCCGCGTACTCGAGCGTCGAGTTGAAGAACTCCCAGCCCTCGGGGTCGTCAGTCGCCATCGAGCCGACGAGCGCGAGCTGCACCTCCGGCATCTCCTCGTTCACGAGCCGGTAGGCGTCGATCACGCCGAGTGGGTCCTTCCACGGGTCGAAGCGCGACACCTGGCACATCAGCGGCCGGTCCACGTCGATGCCGAACTGGTCACACACGAACGCGGCGTCCTCCGGCGAGAGCGCCATGTTCTTCGGCGACAGCGGGTCGATCGCGGGCGGGCAGATGTGCAGCGGCACGCCGCCGTTGTCGCCCACGCCCGCGGGCACGTAGTCGCGGAGATGGAAGACGGCGCCGTCGTACTCGTCGATGTAGGGCACCACGCGCTCGATCGTCGGCGGGTGCGGCGTGGAGAGGTCGATGTGGCAGCGCCAGACCCACTTGTTGCCCTTTTCCGGCACGTGGCGGCGCATAGCGAGCGGCTGCGGGTCGTGGACGATGACCACGTCCCAGCCCTCGGTGAGGGCCTGGGCGTTCATCTCGTTGTACTCCTCCCACGTACGCCACTCGCTGGGGGAGAGGTCGAGTGGGTGGCCCTGGAGGGCGTTGTGCATCAGCTTCGTGGCGTTGAAGAACTCCTCGCGCCCGATGATCACCTGCCACTCGGCCTCGATGCCGACATCGCGCATCAGGGGCACGAGCGTGTACAGGATCTCGGAAACGCCGCCACCGAACGCGGTCGCGGACAGGTGCAGGACCTTGAGGCCCTTCAGCTCGGCTGCAAGCTCGTTGACCTCCTCGATCAGCGGCCGGCCGACGAGGTGCGTGTAGTCAGCCAGGGTCTTGTGACCCACCCCTACGGGCTGAAGCAAGGTGCGGCTCCTCTGGTAGCTAGACGGAGGAGACTAGTCACCGTGCCCAGCGGGCGGCGCCCTCGGCGGAGGCCCCGCTGCCGGCATGGGGACGTACCCAGTCATCCGGGCCGCGGGGGCGGCGCCCGAACGGGCAGGCCGCGCTGCCGGCACGGGGACGTTCGGCTACTGAGGGTCGTACTGGAGTTGCTTCGTGAGCCGCATCGTGCCGTCGCCGTACTCGTAGGAGTCGACCGTCGCCTTGATCAGCGCGATGCTCAGCTCGCGCTCCTCGGCGGACACCGTGGGCATCTCGTCCCCACTCACGCACAGCTCGAGCGAGTCGTGGGCGAGGTCGAACTTGAAGGTGATCCTGCCGTCGCCGTCGCCCTCCTCGCGGGCGACCTGGCGCCGCTCGCCGCCCATCAGGTAGTTCGACGCCTCGGTGATGGCGAGCTTCAGGTCCGCCACCTCCTCCGGCGCGAGTGGCGACATCCGGCACACCGCCGACAGCGCCAGCCGCGCGAGCACGACGTAGTCCGGCTTCGCGGGAATGGCGAGCGAGACGGAACGGCCCAGGTCGGAGCTGGCCTCCATGCGGACCGAACCCTACCTGTGGGACGAGAGCTTCGCGAGCCGGCCGATGCCCGCGCCGATCTCGGCCAGCACGGCATCGTGGAGA
>JBBRFO010000052.1:0-18945 GCA_038224135.1 Solirubrobacterales bacterium | reverse complement strand
ACGATCCGTGAGGCCATGACGCGCACCCTATCCTCAGCCGTCATGGACGAATGCGTACTCGCGGAGCGTCTCATGGGCTACGACACGTCGAAGCCGCAGGAACTCCGGGCTGCTGCGGAGTTCGTCACCGGATGGCTCGAGACGCGCGACATCGCCGTCCGCCGGCTCGACCACAACGGCCTGCCGGTGATCATCGCCGAGGCCGGCGCGAAGAGCGGTCCGCTGGTCGTCCTGCACGGCCACATCGACGTCGTGCCGGCGTTCCCGGACCAGTTCGCACCGCGGGTCGAGGGCGACCGGCTGATCGGTCGGGGCGCGTATGACATGAAGGGCGCGCTCGCGGCGATGATCTGCGCGCTGCACGACGTCGCCGACCAGGATCGCGTGCGCGTGCGGTTCGTCTGCGTTCCGGACGAGGAGTCCGAGGACGTCGACGATCGCTCGACCGACGTGCTCGTCACCGAGGAACTGGCCGACGCCGACTTCGCGATCACGGGCGAGCCGACCGACCTGCACGTCGGCGTCCAGGCGAAGGGGGTCCTCGCGCTCGTCGTCGAGGTCCGTGGCACCGCCGCGCACGGGTCGACGCCGTGGCTCGGCGACAACGCGATCCTCAAGTCCTACGACGTGTTCCGGCGCATCGAGACGCTGCCGTTCAGTCGCGAGTCCTCGGACCTGTTCGATCGCCCGTCGATCAACCTCTCGCGGATCCATGGCGGGGACGCCTTCAACAAGGTGCCCGACCGCTGCCGGATGGACGTCGACATCCGCTTCCTGCCGGGCCAGGACACCGACGCGATCCTCGAGCAGATCCGCGCGCTGCCCGACGTCGAGATCGTGCGCTGCTTCACGCGCGCGCCGGCGATCGTCTCGCGGACCAACCCGTACGTCCTGGCGCTGCGCGACGCGGTCTCGGCGTCGATCGAGGGCGAGGCGCTGTCGATCGGCCGCGACGGCGCGTCCGACGCGATCTCGTTTCTCGAGGCAGGCATCCCGGCAGTCGAGTTCGGTCCCGTCGGTGGCGGGCACCACGGCCCTGACGAGTGGGTGTCGATCAGCTCGCTGCAGATCTACCGCCGGGCGCTCGGCGACTTCGTCCGCGCGCTGCCCCAGCGCCTCGCCGAACGCAGCGGACACGGGCTGCACCTGGTCGACGGCGACGTCGCGTAGGGCGTCGACCGGCGATTCCAGCGGTCACCATCGCTAGGCTGGAACCCCCGTCGCCGGCCGTCCCGGCGTCGTTCCGGGCGCCATGCGCGCCGTCTTCGTCGTGAGCTCCGACCCCGACATCGCAGCGCCTCGGCCCGGCCGTGGCAATCTCAAGCGCGCCGCCCTGGGCGGGCTGCTGATCGTCGTCCTGACGGCGACCGCCGTCGCCTCGGCGGCGCTGCTCGAGGTCGACCAGCTGGTGCAGATCGTCCGGCGCCACGCGCACACGATCCCCGGTGTGAAGGATGCACTCGCCGGTGTTGACGGCGGCGGCCCGCAGACGATCCTCGTGATCGGCTCCGACAAGCGCTTCAAGACGATCCAGCAGGGCGCGCCGGCGCGGTCCGACACGCTGATCCTCGCGCGGCTGGACCCGGCCAAGGGCGCCACCGCCGTCCTGTCGATCCCGCGTGACCTGCGCGTGCCGATCCCCGGTGGCGGGACGACGAAGATCAACGTCGCCTACTCGCTCGGCGGGGCGAAGAAGGTCGTCGAGACGGTGAAGCAGCTGACGGGCCTTCCGATCAACCACGTGATGCAGATCAACTTCGGCGGCTTCAGCCGCGCCGTCAACAAGCTGGGTTGCGTCTACACCGACGTCGACCATCGTTACTACCACTCCAACACCGGCGTTCCGATCGGCGCGATGTACGCGGAGATCGACATCAAGCCTGGGTACCAGAAGCTCTGCGGGCAGAAGTCGCTCGACTACGTTCGCTACCGCCACGGTGACTCGGATTACGTGAGGTCGGCGCGCCAGCAGGACTTCCTGCGCCAGGCAAAATCCCAGTTCAGCCTGTCCTCGATCTTCGGCAACCGCAACGAACTCGTCGACATCTTCTCGCGCTACACGTCGACCGACCTCAACGACAACGACGCGATCCTGCGGCTGCTGAAGCTGGCGTTCCTCTCGTCCGGCAAGCCGATCCGCGAGGTCAAGTTCGACGGCGGTTTCGACATCCCCGGGTCGAGCGACCAGGGCATCTCGCCCGCCAACCTCGCGAAGGTCATCGACAACTTCCGCAACGTCCGGGCATCGACGGGCACGAAGAGCGGCGCGAGCAACGCCCAGGCGCGCAAGGCCAGCAAGCGTCACACGAGCCGGCGCCGGCGGCCGGCCGCCGCGACGACGCTGCCGCCGGGAATGATCTTCGACAAGACCGCCGGCGAGAACCTCGGCACGCAGATCGTGCTCAAGATGAAGCGCGGGCTGCCGGTGTACTACCCGGCGGCTCGCCTGGCGCTCGGCGGGTACGCCTCCGGTGAGCGTGACTTCTCGCCGGGTCGCGCGTACACCCTCCGCGACCGCTCGGGAAAGCCCTACGACGCCTACCGGATCGTGCTCCAGCACGGCCAGCTCGCCGGGCAGTACTACGGCGTGCAGGGGACCGGCTGGAAGTCGCCGCCACTGCTCGACAACCCGACGTCGACGATCAGGAAGGGCGGCCGGACGCTGGAGCTGTTCGGCGACGGCGATCGCCTGCGCCTGATCGCCTGGCGCACGCCGCGTGGCAGCTACTGGGTGTCCAACACGCTCTCGCAGACCCTGTCGAACAAGCAGATGATCGCGATCGCGCGGTCGCTCACGCGCCCGGGCTTCTAGGCCACCGGGCCGACCTTCTAGCCTCCGGAGCCGCTCATGAGCACCCCTCGCGAACCCATCGGTGTCATCGGTACCGGCTATGTCGGGCTGGTCACGGCCGCCGGTTTTGCCGAGCTCGGCAGCGACGTCGTCTGCGTCGACATCGACGCGGGCAAGATCGCGCGCCTGAACGACGGCGAGGTCCCGATCTACGAACCCGGGCTGGCCGAGTGCCTGGAGCGCAATCAAGGGCGCCTCAGCTTCACGACCGACCTGTCGCAGGCGCTCGCGCGCGCGCGCCTGCTGTTCGTCGCCGTCGGCACGCCGCCGACCTATTCCGGTGACGCCGACCTCAGCGCCGTCAACGCCGTCGTCGCAGCGATGCCCGCATCGCAGACGCACGCGCTGGTGATGAAATCGACCGTTCCCGTCGGCACCGGCGAGCAGGTGCAGCGTGCCTTCCGCGAACAGGGCAAGGACGGCTTTCGCTACGTCTCCTGCCCCGAGTTCCTCAAGGAGGGCTCGGCGCTGGCCGACTTCCTGAGTCCCGACCGCGTCGTCATCGGCGACACCGGCGACTGGGCCGGCGACGCCGTCGCCGACCTGTATCGCCCGCTGCTGACCGCCGAGCACGACGGGCAGGGCCGCGGTGAGCTCGTCCGCACGGACATCGCCAGCGCCGAGATGGTCAAGCTCGCCGCCAACGCGTTCCTGGCGACGAAGATCTCGTTCATCAACGAGATCGCCAACGTCTGCGAAGAGACCGGCGCCGACGTCCTCGAAGTCGCCCGCGGGATGGGGCTCGACGATCGCATCGGGCCGAAGTTCCTCCAGCCGGGAATCGGCTTCGGCGGTTCCTGTTTTCCAAAAGACGTCAACGCGCTCAAGCAGCTCGCCGGCAACAGCGGCTACCACTTCCAGCTGCTGAACGCCGTCATCGAGGTCAACGAGCTGCAGAAGCGGCGCGTGATCGGCAAGCTCGAGAAGCACCTCGGCTCGCTCGTCGGCGTGCGCATCGCCCTGCTCGGGCTCGCGTTCAAGCCGAACACCGACGACATGCGCGAGGCGTCGTCGCTCGTGCTGGCTGCGCGGCTGCAGGCGGCCGGCGCCGAGGTCGTCGCGTTCGATCCGGTCGCGGAGGCCGAGGCGCGGCACCTGATGCACGGCGTCGAGTTCGCGGCCGACGCGATGGCCGCGGTCGCCGGCGCCGACGCCGCCGTGCTCGTGACCGAGTGGGACGAATTCCGTGATCTCGACCTGGCGCAGGTCGCCGGAGCGATGCGCGGCGACGTCCTGATCGACGGCCGCAACATCTTCGCGCCCGATGTCGCGCGGGCCGCCGGCCTGCGCTACGAGGGCATCGGCCGCAACTGAGCTGCTGAGCGGATGCGGGCAGTGATTCTCGTCGGCGGGGAGGGCACGCGGCTGCAGCCGCTGACCTCGACGATCCCCAAACCGGTGGTCCAGCTGGCCGACCGGCCGTTCATGGCGCACATGCTCGACTGGCTGGTGCGCAACGGCATCGACGACGTCGTCATGGCCTGCGGCGTGCTGCCGGCGCTGGTCCAGGAGACGCTCGGTGACGGCTCACAGTTCGGTGTGCGCCTGCAGTTCGTCGTCGAGCCCGAGCCGCGCGGGACGGGCGGCGCGCTGCGCTTTGCCGACGAGGCGACCGGCGGCCTGGGGGAGCGCTTCCTGATGCTCAACGGCGACGTCCTCACCGATCTGGACCTGCGCGGGCAGATCGCCGCGCACGAGGCGACCGGCGCCCGCGCGACGCTCGGTCTCGTGCCGGTCGAGGACCCCTCGGCCTACGGCCTCGTGCGGCTCGCCGACGATGGCACCGTGCGCGGGTTCCTCGAGAAGCCCGAGCCGGGAGAGATCGACACCGACCTGATCAGTGCCGGCGCGTACGTGCTCGAGCGCAGCGTCCTCGACCTGATCGAGCCGGACAAGAACGTGTCGATCGAGCGCGTCGTCTGGCCGGCACTGGTCGGGAACGGCCTGTACGGCGTCGCCGATCGCGACGCGTACTGGCTCGACATCGGTACTCCGGAGCGCTACCTGCAGGGCACCGCGGACATCCTGCGCGGCGCCGTCCGCACGGCAGTGACCGACCGGCTCGCGGGCGACGGGGTCGTCGTCGGCGCCGGGACGAGCGTCGTCGGGGAGCTGCACGGCCCGGCGGTGCTCGGGCTCGACTGCTCGATCGCCGAGGGGGCCGTCGTCGGACCGGGTGTCGTCCTCGGGGCGGGGGTGCATGTCGCGACCGGCGCGCGCGTCCGCGATGCCGTCGTGCTCGACGGCGCAGCGATCGAAGCCGGCGCGACCGTCCGCCACGCGATCATCTGTGCCGGTGCCGTCATCGGCGCGCGCAGCAGCATCAGCGGCGCAGCCGTCGTCGGGGCCGGCGTTCGCGTCGGCCCGGACACGACACTGGACCCTGGCGCCCGGCTGTTCCCCGCCGACGCGGCCGCCGCCTCCTGAGCATCTGCGACAGACTCCACGCTTCGAGGACCGACCACGCATGTCATTGACCGATTCCAAGCAGGACGCACTCGACGCCGCCGCCATTGCCGCCGGCGACCCCGGCCGGCAGATCGACGACGTCCTCGGCCTGCCCGACCAGCTGCGCGACGCCGTCTGGAAGGCGGAGTCGGCCGACCTGGGCACGTGGGACAGCCCGCCCGGGCTGATCGTCGCCGGCATGGGCGGTTCCGGCATCGGCGGCCGGCTGGCGCGGGCGATCATCGCTGACCAGGCATCGCGCCCGATCGTCAGTGCCGGGACCTACGGCCTGCCGTCGTGGACGACTGCCGAGTCGACCGTCCTGTGCGCGAGCTACTCCGGCGAGACAGAGGAGACGCTGGCCTGCTTCGAGGCCGCGGGCGTGATCGGCGCGAGGCGCGTGGTCGCCACGACCGGCGGCCGGCTGGCCGAGCAGGCGCGCGCCGAGGGCGTGCCGGTGATCCCGATCGCCGGCGGCCTGCAGCCGCGCTTCGCTGTCGCCTATCTGACCGTCGCCGCGCTGGAGGTCGCCGCCGCGTGCGGCGCCGGACCGCGGATGCGGCCCGAGCTCGACGTCGCCGCCGACCATCTGGAGCGGCTCGTCAGCGCCTGGGGCCCGGATGCACCGGCCGACAGCGAGGCCAAGCAGCTCGCGCGCGCGCTGTCGGGCACCGTCCCGGTCGTGATGGGTGCCGGCCTGACGGCGCCGATCGCCTACCGCTGGAAGACGCAGATCAACGAGAACGCCAAGCAGCCGGCGTTCAGCAGCGAGCTGCCCGAGGCCGACCACAACGAGATCGTCGGCTGGGCCACGGCCGAGCGCCATGCGCGCTTCTCGGCCGTGTTCCTCGGCGACGCCGACGCGACGCCGCGGATCGTCCAGCGCGTCGCACTGACGCGGGAGCTGCTCGAGTCGCGTGCTGCCGGGACGCACCTGCTGGCGACCCGTGGCCAGACCTCCGTCGAGCGCGTCTTCTCGCTCGTGCTGCTGGGCGACCTGGTCTCCGTCTACCTCGCGATTCTCGCCGGGCAGGACCCGCAGGAGATCGCGGTCCTCGACGAGCTCAAGTCGCGCCTGTCGCAGGGCTGACCGCGCCGCCGCGGCGCCCGGCATGCACGTCCTCGTCGACGCCTCGATCCTGAAGCCCGGCCTCGGCGGCATCGCGACGTACGCGGAGGGCATCGTGCGCGAGCTCGCCGGCCGGCCGGGCGTGCAGGTCAGCGTCGCCACCAGCCGCCCCGAGCGCTTCGCGGCGCTCCCGGCTGTCCGCGTCGTCCGACTGCGCCCAGGGGTCCGCGGCTTCGCCCGGCGCCTGCTGTGGCGTGAGCGTGCGCTGGGCGCTCTGGCCCGCCGGGTCGGCGCCGACGTGGTGCTCGCCGTGACGATCGAGCTGCCGCTGCGAGTCTTGCCGGTTCCCTCGCTCGTCGTCGTGCACGACGTCGGACCGCTGCATGCGCCGGAGTTGTACGGGCGTTCGCGACGTGCGCGGTTCCGGCTGTTGCTCGGTCCGGTACTGCGCCGCGCGAGCGCCATCGCCTGCGTCAGCCGGGCGACGCGCGCGGCGCTGCTGGCGCAGTTCCCGGACCTGGAATCGCGGACCGCCGTCGCGCGCGAGGGCCCCCGGATCCTCGGCGGCGGGGCCTGGGAGCCGGCCACGCCTCCCTACGTCCTCTATGTCGGCCCGTTGCTGGCGCACAAGAACGTCGACACGCTGGTGACGGCGTTCGGGCTGCGCGATCTCGCCGGCGTTCAGCTGCGGATCGCCGGCGCTGCGAGCGATCGCGACCGCGCACGGCTCCAGCTCCGCGCCGCCGCCGTCGGCGCGCTGGTCGACCAGCTCGGCGCCGTCGGCGACGCCGAGCTCGCGCGGCTCTACGCGGGCGCCCACGCGGTCGCGCTGCCGAGCCTGCACGAAGGCTTTGGCCTGCCGCTGCTGGAGGCACTCGCTGCCGGGGTCCCGGTCGTCGCCAGCGGAATCGACGCGCACATCGAGGTCGCGGGGGCTGGGGCGCTGCTGGTGTCTGCGCCGCGGGACCCGGATGCCTGGGCGGCGGCGCTCGGCGCCTGCGTCATTGACCCGCGCGCGGCGCGCGCCCGGACGGACGCCGCCGCGCGCGAGCGAGTCGCGCACTACACCTGGCGCGGCGCCGGCGACGACCTGCTCGCCCAGCTCGAGACGATCACCCGCCGATAACCAACGATCCTGGACAGGATGCGTATTAGGGTTACCTAACTCATGGTGCCCGCAGCCCCGACCGCCGCCGCCCGCATCACGAAGCTCGCACGGACATGCCCCGGTCCCGGGGAACCTTGACACGATCGTGATAAGGTTGGTCCAGCATGAATGTGCTGACGATCCACGAGGCCGCCCAGACCACTGGCTGGTCGCCCCGCATGTTGCGGTACGTCGAGCGGCTCGGGCTGATCGAGCCGCCGCGCTCGGCGTCCGGCTACCGCCAGTACGGCGCCGCCGAACTGCAGCGCCTGCGCACGTTGCGCGAGCTGCTCGACCGCCACGACGTCGGTCTGTCCGACGTCGCCTTCGCGCTGCGCCTGCAGCGTGAGGAGGCGCTGAGCGGCGACGTGCGCCGCTGGATCGACGCGGAGCCCAGCCGGCCCGCGGACGTGCCCGCAGGCGACTGGCTGCGCTGGGAGCAGCAGAAGCATGAGCGGCTGCTGGCCGCGATCACCCCTCGACCCACGATGGAGACCACCCGATGACCACCGCCGTCCTGACCGCAAACGACTTCAAGGTCGCGGACCTCTCGCTGGCCGAGTTCGGCCGCAAGGAGATCAAGCTCGCCGAGCACGAGATGCCCGGCCTGATGCAGACCCGCGACGAATATGCCGCCGCCCAGCCGCTGAAGGGCGCGCGCGTCACCGGGTCGCTGCACATGACGATCCAGACCGCCGTCCTGATCGAGACGCTCGTCGCCCTCGGCGCCGAGGTCCGCTGGGCCTCCTGCAACATCTTCTCGACGCAGGACCACGCTGCCGCGGCCGTCGCCGTCGGCCCCGACGGCACGCCGGACTCGCCGCAGGGCGTCCCGGTCTTCGCCTGGAAGGGCGAGACGCTGGAGGAGTACTGGTGGTGTACCGAGCGCGCGCTGACGTGGTCGGACGACGGCTCGGTCTGCACCAACATGATCCTCGACGACGGCGGCGACGCGACGATGCTCGTCCACAAGGGTCGCGAGTACGAGCTGGCCGGCGCGGTGCCGGACCCGGCCGGCGCTGAGTCTGAGGAGTTCCGCGTCTTCCTGACGCTGCTCCAGGAGTCGGTCGCCGCGGACACGAACAAGTGGACGACGATCGCCGGTGCGATCAAGGGCGTCACCGAGGAGACGACGACCGGCGTCCATCGCCTCTACCAGATGGCCGAGACCGGGGATCTGCTGTTCCCGGCGATCAACGTCAACGACTCGGTCACCAAGAGCAAGTTCGACAACCTCTACGGCTGCCGCCACTCGCTGGTCGACGGCATCTTCCGCGCGACCGACGTGATGCTCGCCGGCAAGACCGCCGTCGTCTGCGGCTTCGGCGACGTCGGCAAGGGCTCGGCAGAGTCGCTGCGCGCCCAGGGCGCCCGCGTGCTCATCACCGAGATCGACCCGATCTGCGCGCTCCAGGCCGCGATGCAGGGCTACCAGGTGACGACGCTCGACGACGTCATCACGTCGGCCGACGTCTTCATCACGACGACCGGCAACAAGGACATCATCACCGTCGATCACATGGCGCAGATGAAGCACCAGGCGATCGTCGGCAACATCGGCCACTTCGACAACGAGATCGACATCGCCGGCCTGACGGAGTACGCGGGCATCACCCGCAACAACATCAAGCCGCAGGTCGACGAGTGGATCTTCGCCGACGGCCACTCGATCATCATGCTGTCCGAGGGTCGGCTGCTGAACCTCGGCAACGCGACCGGCCACCCGTCGTTCGTGATGAGCAACTCGTTCACGAACCAGACGATCGCCCAGATCGAGCTGTTCACGAAGAATGACGAGTACGACAAGCAGGTCTACGTGCTGCCCAAGCACCTCGACGAGAAGGTCGCCCGCCTGCACCTCGACGCGCTCGGCGTGAAGCTCACACAGCTGCGCCCCGACCAGGCCGCCTACATCGGCGTCCCCGTCGAAGGTCCGTACAAGCCAGATACATACCGGTACTAGCCGGCAGGGTCGAGCCGGGGGTCATCCCTCGGCTCGACCCGGGCCCGTCCCCGTAGGGTTCGGTCCGCTCTCCCGTGGCTGCTCCAAGCAAACTTCCCGCGCATGACGTCGCCGACCTCGGCCTTGCCGAGGCCGGGGAGGCGCGGATCGCTTGGGCGGCGGGGCAGATGGGGGTGCTGGGGCGGATCGGTGAGCGGTTCGCGGCCGAGCGGCCGCTCGACGGGGTCGAGGTGGGGATGTGCCTGCACGTCACCGCCGAGACCGCGAACCTCGCACGGGTCCTCGTCGCCGGCGGGGCGCGGGTCGCGCTGTGCTCGGCCAACCCGCTGTCGACCCAGGACGATGTCGCCGCCGCGCTCGTGGCGCGCGACGGCATCGAGGTCCACGCCGTTCACGGCGAGACGCTCGATCGGTACGCGCAGCACGTCGCGGCGCTGGTCGGCCGCGAGCCGCAGGTGACGCTGGACGACGGCGCCGACCTGATCACGCTGCTGCACGAGGCGCGTCCCGACGTCGTCGACCGGATGATCGGCGCGACCGAGGAGACGACGACGGGCCTGGTGCGGCTGCGCGCGATGGCCGCCGACGGACGCCTGCGCTGCCCGGTGATCGCCGTCAACGAGGCGCGCACCGAGCGGGCGTTCAACGACCGCTACGGGACCGGCCAGTCGACCCTTGATGGGATCGTGCGCGCGACGAATGTGCTGCTCGCGGGTGCGACGGTCGTGGTGCTGGGCTATGGCTGGACCGGCAAGGGCGTCGCCCAGCGTGCCCACGGCCTCGGCGCCGGCGTGATCGTCTGCGAGGTCGATCCGGTGCGCGCGCTGGAGGCGCGGATGGAGGGCTTCGAGGTCCTGCCAGCGCTCGCGGCCGCCGCGCG
The DNA here is from genome assembly GCA_038224135.1 of Solirubrobacterales bacterium. Classification (GTDB taxonomy): domain Bacteria; phylum Actinomycetota; class Thermoleophilia; order Solirubrobacterales; family Solirubrobacteraceae; genus F1-60-MAGs163. The sequence goes on along the minus strand of JBBRFO010000052.1, from coordinate 8,587 downwards.
GGGCGACATCTTCATCACGGTCACCGGCGCGACGTCGGTGCTGCGGCGCGAGCACGTCGAGCTGATGAAGGACGGCGCGATCCTGGCGAACGCTGGCCACTTCGACGTCGAGATCGACCTCGACGACCTGGCCGCCTGCGCCGACGAACGACGCGACGTGCGGCCGCTCGTCGAGCAGTTTCTCGTCGGCGGCCGGCGGATCAACCTGCTCGCACGCGGCCGCGTGGTCAACCTCGCGGCGGCGGACGGTCACCCGGCGGCCGTCATGGACCTGTCGTTCGCCACGCAGGCCCTGGCCGTCGAGGATCTCGTGCGCGCCGAGCACGACCTCGAGCCTGGGGTGCATGCGTTCCCGGCGGCGCTCGATCGCGAGGTCGCGCGGCTGAAGCTCGACACGCTCGGCGTCGAGATCGACGCGCTGACCGCCGACCAGGCCGCCTACCGGACCTCGTGGGTGCCGGCACCGCACGAGGACGCGTGAGTTCCGCGGCGGGCATCGCTGCCGGCGTCGAGCGCCTGCGTGCGGACGGCGCGGGGGAGGCCGTCGTCGCCGCGTTCGCGGGAGCTGCGGAGCAGCTCGCCGCGGGCGAGAGCGGCGTCCTGCACGAAGCGGACATCGAACCGGTCCGCGAGCTCCACGACGCGGCGCTGCTGCCCGACCCGGGCCCGGAGGTCGCTGATCTGCTCGACGCGACCGTCGTCATCAAACTCAACGGCGGGCTCGGGACGAGCATGGGGATGACCCGCGCCAAGTCGCTGCTCGAGGTCAAGCAGGGGCGCAGCTTCCTCGATGTCGCGGCGCTGCAGGTCGAGCGCCTGCGGGCAAGCTTCGGCGCGAACGCTCCCCGCATCCCGCTGGTGCTGATGAACAGCTTCGCCACACGGGCGGACTCGCTCGCAGCGCTGGCCGCATACCCCGGCATCTCGGCCGACCTGCCCGCTGACATCGTGCAGAGCCGCATGCCCAAGCTGCGCGACGACGGGTCGCTGGCGCCGGTCGACTGGCCGGCCGATCCGGCGCTCCAGTGGGCGCCGCCCGGCCACGGCGACCTGTATCCGACGCTCGTCGCATCCGGTCTGCTGGCGACGCTCATCGACCGCGGGTATCGCTACGCCTTCGTCTCCAACGCGGACAACCTCGGCGCCGTGCTCGACCCCCGGATCCTTGCCTGGGTGGCAGCCGAGCAGGTGCCGTTCCTGATGGAGGTCGCCGAGCGCACGCCCGCTGATCGCAAGGGCGGGCACATCGCGCGCCGCCGCGCGGGCGGACTCGTCCTGCGCGAAGTCGCCCAGACGGCGCCGGAGGACCTCGACGCCTTCCAGGACATCACGTCGCATCGCTTCTTCAACACGAACAGCGTGTGGCTCGACCTGCGAGAGCTGGCCGGCGTGCTGGAGCGCGAAGGGTTCCTCGCGCTGCCGCTGATCGTCAACCGCAAGACCGTCGACCCGGCCGACCCCGGGTCCTCGCCGGTCGTGCAGCTGGAGACGGCGATGGGCGCCGCGATCGCCGCCTTCCCCGGTGCCCGCGCGCTGCAGGTGCCGCGCTCGCGCTTCGTGCCGGTCAAGACGACGGACGACCTGCTGGTCCTGCGCTCCGATGCGTACGACCTGGATTCCCTGGCCCGGCTGCAGCTCGCCCCGCAGCGCAATGGGCGGGCGCCGCTCGTCCGGCTCGACGCCGCGCACTACCGGCTGCTGGCGGACTTCGAGCAGCGCTTCCCGGCAGGGCCGCCCTCGCTTGCCGGCTGCGACGAGCTGAACGTCGCCGGCGATGTCGTGTTCGGAGCCGGCGTGTCCGTGAGCGGCTCGGTGACCGTCGGCGAGCCCGGACGACAGATCACCGTGCCAGACGGCGCGGTGCTTGACGGCTGACTAACCCTCGGCGGCGAGCCCGGGCCGCTCGGCCGCGGCCGCGGGTGGCGGAGCCGGCGCGCGTTGCTCGCCGGTGACCGACGACCAGCGGTCCTGATCGGCCTGCAGCATGATCGCGAGCTGGTGCGCGATCGTCCGAGCGATCCCGATGCGCTGACGGGAGAACGGTGCCTCGTCGTCGCTGAACACTTCCAGCAGCCCGATCGGCCGGTCGCGTGCGAACAGCGGGACGATCAGGACCGACGAGAAGTGCATGGCACGAAGGACGTCACGCTCAGCCGGATCGGCGGCGTCGTCTCCGAGCATCACCTGCGTCGCGTCGCCGGTCCGCAGCAGGCGTGCGGTCTCCGGGAAGGCAGCGACGGTGTAGGACTCGCCGCGATCGTCGGCGTCGTCGGTGACCCAGGTCACCAGACGCTGCGAAAGACCGTCGCCGACGAGGCGTGAGAGGTAGGTGCTGCGCGCACCGAGCGCCGCGCTGATCTCCGGCAGCGAGCCGGCGACGTCCTCGGGGCCCGAACACCGAGCCAGGCGCGCCGCAAGACGCTCGATGACTGCTCGCGGCTCGCCGGGGACCGGTTCGGGACCGAGCACGCCGAGCGCATCGCGAAAGCCCTCGCGGCAGGCGCGCGCTGCGGGCGGGCTGACGGACGCCCACGGAGGCGCAGGACGGGCGAGGAAGAACCCCTGCCCGTAGGTGACGTCGAGGTCCGCCAGGATGCGCAGTTCGGCCTCGCGCTCGATCCCTTCAGCGCAGACGGCTGCGTCGATCCGGCGGGCGAAGGTGACGAACGCGTCGGCGAGCGCGGCCTTGGCGACGTTCGTGTCGATGCCGGAGACGAGGTCGCGGTCGAGTTTGATGACGTCGGGCATCAGCCGCATGAGCTGGCCGAAGCCGGCGTAGCCCGCGCCGGCATCGTCGATCGCAAGGCGGGCGCCGCGGGAACGCAGGTCGCTGAGCCGGGCGATCAGCCGGGCACCGCCGGCGACGAGTTCGTGCTCGGTGACCTCGATCAGGATGCCGTCGAGCCGCGGCGGCAGGACCGAGTCGACCTCCAGCGAGAACAGGGCCGATGGGCTGACGTTGATGCCGAGCGACCCGCAGCCGGGCGGTCGTCCGCCCGCGAGGGCCATGCGGATCGCGCGCGCCTCCAGCGCGTGGCCCAGGCCGAAGCGGTGCGCCGCGGCGAAGCCCTCCTCGACCGACAGCGGCTCCTCGAGATCGAAGCGCGCGAGTGCCTCGTAGCCGGAGATCAGCCCGGTTCGCAGGTCGATGACCGGTTGGAAGACCGCGCGCACACCATCCGGCCGCTCGAGCAGGGCATCGATGTCGCTGCGGGTTCGCGCTGTCATGACAGATCGCACCGTCGCTCAACGGTGGCTACATCGCGTCTATCGGTGGCTCAGCGCGCGATCATGAGCCCTGGACGCCGTCTTTCGACGGGTCGTCGAGCGCGTCCTGCAGGCGTTCGCGGCGCCGTTCCTCACGCTCGGACCGTTCGAGTGCTCGAATCAGCAGGAACGCCAGTGCGACGCCCATCACGAGCGTCTGCTCAAGCGCCATGATCGCCCCGGCGAGCTGCTGGTCGCTCGCAACGCTGAGTCCCAGGATCGGCGCGCGTCGCTCGTAGTAGGGGTAGAGCGCGTTGGGCGCGAACGTCAGCGCGATCCCGAGGATCCCGACCGCGAGCTTGGTCGTCAGCATGTAGCTGACCGGCCCCATCGCGCTGCGCTGGAAGCGCGAGCGGATCGGCGAGAGCAGGTGCCACCAGTAGAGCAGCCCGGCGCTGAGGAAGGCGACGTGCTCGACCGCGTGGACGGCGCTCGTCGAGAGCGCCGCGTCGTACAGCGCGGGGATGTGCCAGATCCACATCATCGCCACGTAGAGGGTCGCCGCGAACGCCGGGTGGGCGAGTGGGCCGGCCGCCCGTTCCAGCGCGGTGACGCGGCGCGTGAGCGGGCGCAGCAGCAGCTTGGTCAGGCTCAGCATCAGGCACACCGGCACAAGGTCGAGCAGGATCACGTGCTGCACCATGTGGAAGGCGATCGACTGCTCGGCGAGTGCGTCGATCGGCGAGACGAGCGCTGCGAGCAGCAGCAGCGCCGCGACCAGCGCGAGCACCAGACGGAAGACCGGTGCGGCCTGGGCGCCGTGCTCGCGACGGACGCTGCGCCAGCGCGGGACGTACAACGCGAGCAGGCCCGCCGCCAGCAGCAGCGGGCCGGGATCCGGCGTCCACGAGATGTCCGGTGACGCGGCGGCCACCAGCAGGGCATGCGTCACGACCACGACGGCGGATCGTCGCAGACCTGCGTGGCGCTGTGACCGAGCGGCCGCGATGCTGGCCCGATGTGGCATGCGCTGCTCGATCCGCTGCTTCCGCGGGCCTGCTGGTCGTGCCGGCGGCCGCTGCGCGGTGACGCACCGCTGTGCCCCGCGTGCACGGCTGCGATGCCGTGGCTGGGGCTGGCGCCGGTGCGCGAGATCCACCTCGACGCGGCGTGGGCGCCGCTGGCGTTCGACGGTCCCGCGCGGTCACTGATCCACGCGCTGAAGTTTCGCGGCGCGCTCGGCCTGGCGCACGTGCTCGCCGGTCAGCTCGCCGAGCGGGCCCCGCCCGATCTGCTGACGTCGCCGGCGCAGCTGGTCGCGGTCCCCGCGCACCCCGGGCGCGCACGCCGGCGCGGCTTCGACACGGCGCTGCTGCTGACGCGTGCGCTCGCCTCGCGGACCGGTCTCCCCGTCGCTCGCGTGCTCGTGCGCGAGGGGACATCGGGCCCCGGGCAGCGCGGCGCCGGACGCGCCGAGCGGCTCGCGGGCGAGCGCCTGGGGATCAGCGCTCGGGGCGCGGTGCACGGTCGTTTCGTCCTGGTCGACGACGTCTGGACGACGGGAGCGACGCTGCGGGCCTGCGCCGCGGCGCTGCGGATGGCCGGAACCGACGAGGTCAGCGCGGTCGCGTACGCTCGCGTTCTGGACCGGCCCGGCGCGCACGGTACGATCGCGGTGTCTGCGACCACCCGTGAGAGGAGCGCCAGGATGCGCATCGATGTCAAGGGTCTCAACGTGCCCGTCAGCGATGAGCTGCGGTCGCAGATAGAGCGGCGCTTCGCGACGATCGCCAAACAGGTCTCGGAGACGGCGACGCTCGACGTGATCCTCGCCGAGGAGCGCAACCCGGCGATCAAGGCCGCGCACAAGGCCGAGGGGAACCTCCACGTCAAGGGCGTGACGCTCAACGCCAAGGCCCAGGCACTCGAGATGCGGACCGCCGTCGGCGAGGTCGCCGAAGAGCTCCAGCGCCAGCTGACGCGGCGCCACGAGAAGGTCCGCGGGCATCGTAAGGTCGGGACGCCGACGATCCGCACCGCCGCGGCCGTCGACGCGCTGCCCGGCGAGTAGCCCGCCGCACCCTCCGAGCGGCCGCAAACCCGGGCTCGCACGGGTCGCCGATCGGCCCCGCGCCCCGGCGGATCAGGGGTACCCCGTTGGTACGCTGGACCGATGGGTCTCCTCGACAGAGCGCTGAACATCGGCGAGAGCAAGCAGTTCCGCGAGTACGAGAAGCGGGTCGCTCGGATCGGCGCGTTCGAGGCCGACCTCGAGCCGCTCTCCGACGCTGATCTGAAGGGGCGGATGGACGCCCTTCGCACGCGTGTCCAGGAGCAGGGCGAGCACCTCGACGACGTGCTCGAGGAGTGCTTCGCGATCGTCCGCGAAGCCGGCCGGCGGCGGATGGGCATGCGTCATTTCGACGTCCAGCTGATCGGCGGCATGGTCCTGCACGGCGGCAACATCGCCGAGATGAAGACCGGCGAGGGCAAGACGCTGACGGCGACCCTCGCGGTCTGCCTCAACGCGCTCGCCGGCAACGGTGTTCACCTGGTCACGGTCAACGACTACCTCGCCCGCCGCGACGCCGACTGGATGACCCCGATCTACAGCGCGCTCGGCTTCAGCGTCGGCGTGCTGCAGAACATGCAGGCCGAGGACGACAAGATCGCGTCCTACGCCTGCGACATCACGTACGGCACGAACTCCGAGTTCGGCTTCGACTACCTGCGCGACAACATGGCGCAGTCGCTCGAGGAGAAGGTCCAGCACGGCGGCCGGCTGGACGAGGACGGGCGCCCGCTGGCGATGCACAGCTTCGCGATCGTCGACGAGGTCGACAACATCCTGATCGACGAGGCGCGGACGCCGCTGATCATCTCGGGCGCCCCCGAGGAGGCGGCCGACTGGTACGGCACGTTCGCCAAGCTCGTGAAGAACTTCGAGCTCGGCAAGACGCCGGAGAATCTCGACCCGCGCTCCAAGAAGGAGTTCGTCGCCGACTTCGACTACGAGATCGACGAGAAGCACAAGTCGGCGTCGGTGACCGAGCAGGGCGTCGCCAAGGCCGAGAAGTACCTCAAGATCGATCACCTCTACCGCGCCGAGAACGGCCACCTGGTCAACCATCTGATCCAGGCGCTGAAGGCCCAGTCGCTGTACAAGCGCGACGTCGACTACGCCGTCGTCGAGGGTCAGGTCGGGATCATCGACGAGTTCACCGGCCGCATCCTCGAAGGGCGCCGCTGGTCGGAGGGTCTGCACCAGGCCGTCGAGGCCAAGGAGGGGCTCCACGTCCAGGAGGAGAACCAGACGCTCGCCACGGTGACGCTGCAGAACTTCTTCCGCCTCTACGACAAGCTCGCGGGGATGACCGGCACGGCGCTGACCGAGGCGACCGAGTTCAAGAAGATCTACGACCTCGGCGTCGTCCAGATCCCGACCAACCGCGACATGGTGCGGGCGGACAAGAACGACCAGATCTACAAGACCAAGGACGGCAAGTGGCACGCCGTCGTCGAGGAGATCGTCGAGCGTCACGCCAAGGGCCAGCCGGTCCTGGTCGGCACGATCTCCGTTGAGGTCTCCGAGCTGCTCGGGCGCATGCTGGAGGAGCGCGGGGTGCCGCACACCGTGCTCAACGCCAAGCCCGAGCACGCCGAGCGCGAGGGCGAGATCGTCGCCGACGCCGGGCGTCCCGGTGCGGTCACGATCGCGACGAACATGGCCGGCCGCGGCGTCGACATCAAGCTCGGGGGCAACGCCGAGCATCTGGCGGAGCTGGAACTCGCCACCGCCGGCGTGCGGCCTGACGACGACGCCTACAGCGCCCGCTTCGCCGAGGCGCAGGCGCGCTACGACCAGCAGGTCGCCGGCGACCGCGAGATCGTGATGGCCTCCGGTGGGCTCTTCATCTGCGGCACCGAACGCCACGAATCGCGCCGGATCGACAACCAGCTGCGCGGTCGCGCCGGCCGTCAGGGCGATCCGGGCGAGTCGCGCTTCTTCCTCAGCGCCGAGGACGACCTCGTGCGTCTCTTCGCCGGCGATCGCATCTACAAGATCCTCGACCGCCTCGGGACGATCGACGACGACGGCAACGAGGAGCCGATCGAAGCCGGCATTCTCTCCAAGCAGATCGAGAAGGCCCAGCGCCGCGTGGAGGAGCAGAACTTCCTGATCCGCAAGCGGGTCCTGGAGTACGACGACGTCATGAACGAGCAGCGCCGCGTCGTCTACGCCTACCGCGACGAGATCCTCGAGGGCAAGGACATGGGCGGTTCCGCGCGCGAGGAGATCGGCCACGTGATCGAGCGTCTCGTCGACGAGTACACAGGCTCGGACTTCGTCGAGGACTGGGACGCAGCGGGGATGGCGACGGCGCTTCAGGACGTCTTCCCGGCACAGGTGGGATCCGACGACTCGCTGGCCGACTACTCGGACCGCACCGAGCTGGTCGAGCGGCTCAACCAGAACGCGCTCGTGCTCTACGACGCACGCGAGGCCGAGCTCGGGGACGAGCTCATGCGGGCGCTGGAGCGCTACCTGCTGCTACAGATCATCGACCAGCGCTGGCGCGAGCACCTCTACGACATGGACTACCTGCGTGAGGGCATCCATCTGCGCGGCTTCGCCCAGATCGACCCGCTGGTGGCCTACAAGAACGAGGCCTTCGAGCTCTTCCGCGACCTGATGAACACGATCTGGTCGGACGTCGCGCGCATGATCTTCCACGTCGAGGTCGAGGTGGAGGGCGAGAACGGCGACGGGCCCCAGCGCTATGACTCTCCGGGCAGCGCCACCGCCGCAGGCCAGATCACGTACTCCGGCGGGGTCGGATCGACGCAGCCCAGCGCGCTGGCGGCGGCTGCGGCGGGCGGCGGGATGGCGGCCACCGGCTACGCCGAGGCGGACTACGCCGACGAGGCGCAGATGCCGGCGCTGCCGGTCGTGGAGCAGCGCCGCGTCGACGAGAGCGAGCAGATCGGGCGCAACGACCCCTGCTGGTGCGGCAGCGGCCGCAAGTACAAGAAGTGCCACGGAAGCTGAGCGCCCGCCTCCAGGGGCGCGCGCCCCTGGACGAGCCGGCGCTCTAGGTTCCGGAGCATGGCTGACTCCGCGCGCGTGCTTCCCACCCTCGGGCAGACGCCCACCGAGCGCGCGGCGATGGCGCGCGCCCTTGCCTTCCTGTTCGCCGCGGGGGCGCTGCTGGTCGCGACGACGGTGCTGCTGCCCCACGGTGCCCACACCCGCGACGGAGTGCTGCTCGGCGCCTCGGCCGCGGCGGCCGTGACGGCGTTCGGGCTATGGCGGACCAACGCGCTGCTCTCCGTCCGGGCGCTGCAGTTCGTGCTGGGTCTCGGATCCGCGCTGATCACC
>JBBRFO010000051.1:0-19307 GCA_038224135.1 Solirubrobacterales bacterium | reverse complement strand
GGGTCACGGTGTGGCGGCCCAGGCGGGCGTACGTGAGGATCCGGTACGGGAGGCCGGCGTCGTTGAACGGCTCGCGGCGGAACGGGACGATGCCGACGTCGGCCGTCAGGATCAGGCGCGCGGCCTCGGCGTCGGTCCGCGACCCCAGCCAGAGCAGGCTCGGATGCTCGCGGCACCGCGCGAAGTCCGGATCGTCCTTGCACTCGTCCTCGTGCCAGGCGCCGACCAGCAGCAGGACGAGCTTGTCTGCCAGCGTGTCGGCGACCTCGCGCAGCAGCGCCCAGTCGGTGCGCCAGCCGAGATGGCCGAGTGAGATCGCGACGACCGTCCCCTCGGGATCCGGCGCCGGAAACGTGTCGGCGGCGAGCGGGACGAGCGTCGCCTCGCGCCCGGCCTCGCGCTCCAGTTCGGCGAGCTTCTGCGAAGCGACGAACGTCAGGCTCGAGCGCTCGGCCGCGAGCGTGTGCAGGAGCTCCAGCCGCTCACGCCGGCTCGGCCCGGCGTCGTAGGCATGCTCGTAGCGATCCCAGCGCCCGTACCAGAGCTCGCAGCCGGGACTCGCCGCCACCAGCGCCCGCGCGAGCGGGTACTGCAGCGGATGGAAGATGACGACCGCCCGCGGTTCGCCGCGGTCGCGACGCAGGACGCGCAGCAGGCGCTTGGCCTGCCGCGCGCCAAGCGCCGTCGCGACGCCGTCCGGCACGCGCGCCACGACGCCGTAGGGCAGTCGCGGCGGGTCGACGGCGACGACACCCGGTGCGCGCAGCAGGTCCTCGGCCTGTTCGCGCAGGATGAACTGCTCCAGCGCCCGCGGCAGCAGCAGGACGCAGATCGGCGGGTGCTCGGACGGGGGCGGCGTCACGGCCGCTGACCCTATCCGCGCCGGGACTGGAGGTACCGTGCGCGGCGTGCAGGCCCAGCTCCAGCGCCTGGCCACGTCGGGCCTGGCCTACCAGGCGGCGGGTCTGCTCGCCGCGTTCCTGGCGCTGTTCACGCTGCCGCTGTACACGCGGCATCTGTCGACGGCCGACTTCGGCTACGCCGAGACGCTGCTGACGCTGGTGATCCTGTCGAGCATCCTGCTGCGCGCCGGACTCGGCGAGGCGCTGATCCGCCACTGGGCCGAGGCCGACGACGACGCCGCACGCGCCGCGCTGGCGCGGACGACGACCGGGGTCGTCCTGGCGACGTCGACGCTGGCACTGCTCGCCGGCATCGCGCTGGCGGGGCCGCTCTCGCGGCTGATCCTCGGCACGCGCGACGCCACGCTGATGGCCTTCGGGGTCGTCGGCATCTGGGCGTTCACCAACCTCGAGGTCGCGTACACGCTGCTGCGCGTGCAGGAGCGTCGGCGCGCGTACCTGACGGCCGCCACGATCAACGTGCTGCTGACCGTGACGCTGACGGTCGTCCTCGTCGTCGTGCGCAACGACGGCGCGCGCGGCTACGTGCTCGGCAACTACGCCGCGTCGGCACTCGTGCTGGCGGGCCTCTGGGTGCTGGTGCTGCGCGAGCACGTCGGGATGCCGCGCACCCCCGTGGCGCTCGGGCCGCTGCTGCGCTTCGGCGGCCCGACGATCGCCGCCGACGCCGCCGTCTTCCTGCTGAACGTCGTCGACCGCACGTACCTGCTGCGCGCACAGAGCCCGCAGGCCGCCGGGCTGTATTCCGTCGCGGTGAAGCTCGCGACCGGCGTGATCGTCGCGGTCCGCGGCTTCCAGCTCGCCTGGCCGCCGCTGGCCTATTCGGTCACCGACGACGACCAGGCGCGGGCGCTCTACGCGCGCGTGACGACGGCCTACCTCGTCGTCACGGGCGTGCTCGTCTGCGCGCTCGAGCTGCTGGGGCGGTGGTTCGTGCGGCTGCTCGCGGCGCCGGAGTTCTTCGGCGCGCACGAGGCGCTGCCGTGGCTCGGGCTCGGCTGGGCGCTGTACGGGCTGTACCTCGTCCTCGTCACGATCGCCGGCCGCGTCAAGGCGACGATCCGCACGCTGCCCGCGGCGCTCGCCGGGGTCGTCGTCAACGTCGTCGTGCTCGTCTCGCTGGTTCCCTCACTGGGGATCGAGGGCGCGGCGATCGCGCTCTGCGCCGCGTATGTGGCGATGCTCGTCGCGCTGCACCTGATGACGCGGCGGCTGTTCGTCGTCCCGTTCGAGTGGGGCCGGGTCGGCCGGCTCGTCCTCGTCGGCGGATCGATCGCGATCGCCGGCAACCTCGTGCTCCCGGCCTCCGGTCCGGGCGGCTTCCTCGCCCGCGCAGCGGTCCTCGCCGCGATCCCGCCGGCGCTGGTGCTCGCCGGTGTCGTCACGCGCGGCGAGCTGCGGGTGCTGCGTCAGAGCCTGCGCCCGCCGCGGTTGTAGTCCTGCGCGGCTTCGCGCAGGCCCTCGCCGCGGTTGGGAAACAGGGTCGCCTCGACGTGGCGGCGGTAACGCCGCGGGTCGTGGCCCGGCAGGACGATCGCGGCAATCGATCGCAGCGCGTACGTCCACGCCGTCAGCAGGCGCACGGCGCCCGCGGCCGCGGGCGAGTGGTGCTTGCGCATGTAGCGGTCGCGGTTGCGCGAGAGCTCGACGATCCGCCGCTCGGGCACGGTGCCGGTCGACAGCTGCTCGTGATGGACGGCCTGCGCGCCCGGAACCCACAACGTGTGCCAGCCGGCATCGGCCAGGCGCCGGCAGAAGTCGACCTCGTCGGAGTAGACGAAGAACTGCGGGTCGAACCACTCGATCTCGCGGGCCGCGTCGGTCCGCACGAGCAGCGCCGCGCTCTGCGCCCAGTCGACGCGGCGGGTCGCGCCGCCGCGGCTCTGCACGGTCAACAGCCGATGCAGGAAGAACGCGGCGGCCAGGGCGGTCGCCACCGTCGGAAAGCGCCACGCGCTGGGCTGCACGGCGCCGTCCGGGCGACGCAGCAGAGCACCCGCGGCGCCCGCCCGCGGGTCGGCGTCGAGTGCTGCGACCAGTGCCGCCGTCGCCCCGGGCAGCAGCTCGGAGTCCTCGTTCAGCAGCAGCGCGTAGCGGCCGCGTGCACGCTGCAGCAGGGCGCTGTCGTTCTCGCCCTTTCCGCGGCGCTGCTCGAGCGCGATCACCTCGTCGACGGCGCCATGGCGCCGCGCGGCGCCGACTGATCCGTCGGTCGAGGCGTTGTCCAGCACCAGCACCTCGGTCGTGAACGGGACCGCCTCGCGCTCACGTGCGATCGCGTCGAGCCCGCGCACGAGCAGCTCCCGCTGCTGGGTGTTGACGACGCAGTAGGTGACCTCGACCTCGCTCACGCGCGCCTATTCTCCCCGGCGGTGCGTGTTCACGTCGTCGACCCTCCGGCGTACACCCCGCCGTACGACCACGCGCTCTGTGCCGCGCTCGCACGGGCGGGCGCCGACGTGACGCTCGTCACGACGCGCTTCGCCCACGGCGCCGTCCCCGATCCGCAGGGTTACGCGGTCGATCGCAGCTTCTATGCGCACACGCCGGCGCGACTGAACGGCCGCGCGCGCCAGGCCGCGCGGCTGGCCCAGCACGTGCCGGACATGCTCGCCTACCGCCGCCGCGCGCGGGCGGCCGACGTCGTCCACTTCCAGTGGCTCAGCGTCCAACAGCTCGATCGGCGGCTGCTGCCGCGCGATCGCCCGCTCGTGCTGACCGCCCACGATGTCCTGCCGCGCGAACCGACGCCCGGCCAGCACGCCGCCCAGCGCGCGCTGTACGAGCGGGTCGACGCGGTCGTCGTCCATTCGCAGGCCGGCCGCGAGCGGCTGACGCAGGAGCTCGGCATCGACCCTGCCCGGGTCACGGTGATTCCGCATGGCGCGTTCACCCACCTGCGGGAGCTGCCCGGCACGCTGCCGCTCCCGGCCGAGCTGGGCGCCGTCGAGGTCCCGGTCGTGCTGCTGTTCGGGCTGCTGCGCCCGTACAAGGGGATCGACGTCGCGCTCGATGCCTGGCGCGGGATCACGGGCGCCGAGCTGTGGGTCGTCGGGATGCCGCGGATGGACACCGCAGAGCTGCGCCGCAGCGCGCCGCCGGGCGTGCGGTTCGTCGAGCGCTTCATCGACGATCGTGAGGTCGCGGCGCTGTTCGAGCGCGCTGACCTCGCCGTGCTGCCCTATCGCGAGGCCGACCAGTCCGGCGTGCTGGCGACGGCGCTGGCGTTCGGGACGCCGTTGGTGCTGAGCGACGTCGGCGGCTTCCCCGAGGTCGCGGCGACCGGCGCCGCGCGGCTGGTCCCGGCGGGGGATGCGGCGGCGCTGCATGCGGAACTGGCCGGACTGCTCGCGGACGACGATGCCCGCGCTGAGCTTTCGGCAGCGGCCACGCGCGCCGTCGCCGAGCACTACAGCTGGGATGCGATCGCGGCCGCGCACATGAACCTCTACGGGCGGCTGATCGGCCGATGATCGTCGCCCGCGTTGTCTTCTGGCTGGCGGTCCTGCTGCTCGTCTACACCCAGGTCGGCTACCCGCTGCTGCTGGCGCTGCTCTCGCGCCTGCGCCGCCGAGCGGCCGGGATGCAGGAGTTCGCGAGCCCGCCCTTCGTCGCGCTCGTGATCGCTGCCCATCGGGAGGGTCAGGTCATCACGGACAAGGTCGCCAACGCACTCGCACTCGACTGGCCGCGCGAGCGCCTGCAGGTGATCGTCGCCTGCGACGGCTCGCCGGACGACACGCCGGAACGCGCCCGCGCCGCCGGCGCCGACCTCGTGCTCGAGCTGCCGTGGGGCGGCAAGGTCCGCGCCCAGGATCAGGCGGTCGCCGCGGCCGATCCGCGCGCCGAGCTGATCGCCTTCTCCGATGCCAACGCCCTGTGGGAGCCGGGCGCGCTGGCGGCGCTGCTCGCGCCGCTCGCCGATCCGGCGGTCGGCTACGTCTGCGGGCAGGTGCGGTTCGTCTCGGCCGACGGCGGGACCAACCAGGAGGGGCTGTACTGGCGCTACGAGATGTGGCTGCGGCGCCGCGAGTCGGACCTCGCGTCGGTGACCGGCGGCAACGGCGCGATCTACGCGGTGCGCCGCGCCGACTACATCGAGGTCGATCCCGTGATGGGGCACGACCTGTCATTCCCGTTCAACTTCGTCAAGCGCGGACGGCGCGCGGTGTATGAGCCGACCGCACACGCGAGCGAGAAGATGGTGCCGACGATCGAGGGCGAGTTCGCGCGCAAGCGGCGGATGATGAGCCACGCCTGGCCGATCGTCCTGCACGGCGGGCTGCTGTCGCCGCGCGGCTACACGCCGCTCTACGCGCTGATGATCACCTCGCACCGCGTGCTGCGCTACGCAGCACCGCTGCTGCACGTCGCGGCGCTCCTGGCGACGCTCGCGCTCGTCGGCGAGGGGACCGTCTACGTCCTCGCGCTGGCCGTGCAAGTCGCGCTCCTGGGTGCCGCCGCGCTTGGCGGCGTCGTGAGCAGCCGGCCGGTGCTCGTCGCGCGCTACTACGTGCTGACGACGGCGTCGGTCGCCGCCGGTCTGTGGGACCACCTGCGCCACGGCACGCAGGCCGGCTGGACCCCGCCCGAGGGCACGCGCTGACGGCGAGCTCGATGACAGTTTGTCGCGCTCCGCGGGAGGAATCGTCACCGAGCTCGGCGGCGAGCGTGCGACGGGGCTCTATGCGGCGGTGCGCCGGCTCTTCGTCGCCGTCGCCCGCGGCTTGCGCTTGGCGGGCGCGGCCCAGCACTCGTCGACGAATGCCGCGATCTCCGCCGTCAGCCGCTCGGGCCGTACGCGCAGTTCGATGATCGACTCGGCCTCGAGCAGGCGTGCGTTGGGCAGCTCGCGCACGAGCTCGTCCGAGTCGGTGAACGGGTGCACCGGGTCGTTCGGGTGGCCGATGACGAGCGCCGGCGGCGAGAGCGTGCGCCGCACCGACCGCGGCGGGGCGATCCGGCCGAAGAACAGGCCCTGGAGCACCGCCAGCGAGGGCAGCGGCTCGCCGCGCGGCCAGTCCATCAGCGCGTCGATGGCGAGGACGCGCCCGGTCGGGAGCCGCTTGGCCAGCGCCGAGGTCGCCTGCAGCACGGGCGTCGCCAGGCGCATCGCCAGCATCGCCGGCAGGAACGCGACGCCGGCACCGAGGATCGCGTTGTCGAGCACGGGCATCTCGATGACCATGCCGCGCACCCGCTCGGGGGCCAGCGCGGCGACCTCGAGCGCAGTGTTCGCGCCGAGCGAGGTGCCCAGCAGCACCGCCTGATCGACGCCGAGGTGGTCGAGCAGTCCGAGTACCTGCGCGCCGTAGAGCTGCATCGAGTGCGCCGTCATGTCGGTCGGCTTGTCCGAATCGCCGTGGCCGAGCAGGTCGAGTGAGACGACGCGGTACCCGCGCGCCGCCAGCGCCTTGGCCAGCGGGCGGTGCATCTTCTTGCTCAGCAGCAGGCCGTGCAGCAGGACCACGGTGTGGGCGCCGTCGCCGCGCGTCTCGTAGGTCAGACGGTGACCCTCATGGATGAAGCTGTCGAGCTGACGTGCCATCTGCGGTCTCCTCGGGCGACGCGCCTACGCGGCGGCGATCGCCTCCGCCGTGCGCCGCGCGAGCGCCATGATCGTGAGCATCGGATTGGTGCCCGATGCGGTCGGGAACGCGCTGCCATCACCGATCCAGACACCCGGCGTGTCGTGCAGCTCACCCCAGGGGTTCGCGACGCTCGTGGCCGGATCCTTCCCCATCCGCGCCGAGCCCATGTGGTGCAGCGAGAACGTCGCGTGTTCGTACGGCGCCAGCGGCGCGTCGTGGACGCGCGCGGCGAAGGCGTCAAACGACTCGTCGCCGGCCCTGACCCACGGCGCCTGGGAGCGGTGGAAGGTCACGATCCGGTCGGCGCCCGCCCGCTCGTGCAGGCGGCACAGCTCGACGAGTCCCTGGCGGAACAGCCGGTCGTCGAGCGGATCGCTGAGCGCGTACTGGGGGACGGGCCGCCCGGCGTCGTCGATGCTCACACGGCCGTGTCCGTGGTCGCGCAGCAGCAGGACGAACGACGCCGTCTGCGCTCCGTGGCTCATCAGCTCCTTGTGCTCGGCCCCGCCCGCCCACGGCAGCGCCGATCCGGCGACGCCGGGGCTCGCGTGCGAGGTCTCGATCAGGTACCCGTGGCCATCTTCGAGGTTGGCGTACTCCATCGACAGCCCGCTCTGCGGCGCACCCCACCAGCCGCGCTGGGGCTTGCCGTCATAGATGCCGGACACGGCCGTCGCCGGATGCAGCCGCAGGTAGTCGCCGGCGGCGGGCCCGCCGATGCCCGACCGCAGCAGCACGGCCGGCGTGTCCAGTGCGCCCGCGGCCAGCACGACGGTCGGCGCGCGGACGACGACGCGCGCCGTGCGACCGTCGGCGTCGGTGTACGTGCCTTCGACACCGGCGGCGCAGCCGTTCTCCACCAGCACCCGCTCGACGCGGCAGTCGACGACGAAGCGGGCGCCGGCGTCGGCGGCGTCCTGGAGCCACGTCTTCAGCGTGCCCAGCTTTGCGCCGGTCTGGTCGCCGAAGCCGATATATCCGGCGCTCTCGGGCGTGTACCGCTGATCGTCGATGTTGCGGGTGATCCGGCGGAAGTCGATCCCCGCCGTCTGACAGGCGGCGTCGAGCGTCTGCGTGTTCTCGTTCCAGTCCGAGCAGCGGTCGTTGACGTTGACGCGCTCGCTGACGATGTCGAGGATGCGGTCGAAGTCGGCACCGGCGAGCCCTTCCAGACCGTGGTCGCGCTCCCACTCCTCGCGCACCCACGGGTAGGGCCGCAGGCAGTTGGTCCAGTTGATCGTGGACCCGCCGCCGAGGTTGGAACCGGTCATCAGCGCGATCGATCCGTCGGCCGTCCCGTCGAATCCGCCGTTGCGGTAGAGCGTCTGGTACGCCGGCAGCTCGAGCTGGTGGAAGTCGGATTCGTTGTAGTAGCCGCCCGCCTCGAGCACGACGACGTCGCGCCCCTGGGTGGCGAGCGTGCCGGCGATCACGCCGCCCCCCGAGCCCGATCCGACGACGACGACGTCGGCCTCCAGGACGAGGTCGTCCGCGGGCGGACGCGTGATCGGGATCGTCTTCGGCGCGTCCTGCGGCGACGGCGCGGCCGATGCCGGCCCGGGGTAGCCGATCGCCGCCCAGTTGGGGTTGCTGCCGGTGGCCGGGTCGGGGACCGCGTAGAACAGCAGCAGCGTCAGCCCGCGCAGTGCCGAGACGCCTGCCAGAGCTTCGGGGCCGGAGTTCATGAACCCGTGCAGCAGCGCCTCGCGGCCGGCCTGATCGGCGTCGAGCAGGCCCTGTTCTGCGAGCGCGTCGAGCAGCTGCCGCAGTCCTTCGACGCCCTCCTCCGGGACCGCGCCGGAGGCCAGATGGTCCTCGACCAGTTGCGGAATGCCCATGTCGGACGCCGTCCGGCCCCAGAACCCGGCGGGGTCCTCGTCGCGCTCGACCGCCGGGACGACGGTGTCGCACAGGCGTTTGAGCGCCGCGCGCTGAACCTCGGAGAGGACGACCGTGACCGACATGCTGCTGCCTCCTGAGCCGGGACTCCCGGTGCCGGGTTGACACCGTGTCGAGGCGGGCAGTCTATTGCGGCCGCTCCGCAATCGGCGCCGACGGTCCGCGCGGTCGCCTACTCTGCGCAGTGGCTGGGCAGGACGCCCGCCATTTCTCCCGCATGTTCCGACGGATCCGACCTCCCCATGTCCTGCTGGCGCTCGGCCTGCTCCTGGCCGTGCTCGTCTCCGGGCCCGCCGCCGCGAGCATCGGCGTGGCCGGCACCGGTGAGCCGCGGTTCACCAACTCGGACACGAACACCGTGTGGTTCAGCTGGACGAAGCCAGCGGACAATCCGAGCGCCCCGTATTGGGCCGACCTCGCGTACAAAACCGGAGCGACCGGGGTCGTCGGATCGACCGGCGCCACGGGTGCGACAGGCCCGTTCGGGCCCGGCAACAGTGGTGACTACGGCGTCCGCGTCGCGCCGGAGCCGCTGATCGACGGTCACAGCTACGGCGTCTGCGCACTCGGCAAGTCCCTCGTGACCCCGCCTGACTTCACTTACGAGTCCGCGGGGTCGTGCGATGACGCCGTCGTCAGCGGCAAGCGCACGTTCTCGATCATCGACCACACGCGACCCTCGATCCAGGTGACGGTCAACGGCGGCGCCGCGCTCACGCGAGCGAGCGTGATCCCGGTGCGCATCGACTACACCGACAATCTTGCCGCACCGTGGCCGGCCAACTTCGTCTGCCTGCGCGGCGGGATCGATCCGGCGACGGCCAAGACGCAGTGCGACGCCGCCGGTGCGCCGCAGTACGCCTACGACGCGAAGTGTTCGGCCCCGACCGTGCCCAGCAGCGATCCGGCAGCGTTCGTCAACGCCTTCGTCTGCAACATCGCGGCGGGAACCGCGACACCCGACGGGCCCGTGACGTTCTGCGCGAGCGCCGCGGACTCGGCGCTGCCCGACAACCCCGCATCGTCGAACCAGGGCGTCGGCGCCGACAACCTGCCGATCACCGCGGACCGGGCCAACCTCTCCTACTCGCAGTGCGGATCGACGATCCTCGATCGCACGCCGCCGGGAGTGGTCGTCGTCGCTCCGGCCGGCGGGCGCATCGGTGAGACGCTCGCGATGTCCTCGCTCACGCAGGACGCGACGTCCGGAGTGACGGGTCCGGTCGCCTGGACGTTCGGCGACGGGACGCCGGCGGCGAGCGGCCCGGCGGTCAGCCACGTCTTCACCAAGGCCGGGACGTACGTGGTCACCGCGGCGATGGCCGACGTCGCCGGCAACATCGGCCGCGGCACGACCTCGGTCGTCGTGACGACCGGTCCCGCGTCGGCGAAACAGGTCAGCGGCGGTGTGCTGATCGGCAAGCAGCTGAGCGCCGTCGCGCTGATCAAGCTCGCCGGCGCCGGCGGCCACGTGAAGCGACTGTCGGCCGGCGACCTCCAATGCCTCGTGCCGGGCGCCGTGCGGCGGCGCACGGGCCGCACCGTCATCCCGATCTCGTTCGCGGCCGGCCGTCAGGGCACGATCACGCTGCGCTATTCGATCAAGGGCCGGCGCATCGCCGCGGCCGGGCTCAAGCTGACCCGCGCCGGAACGGGGACCTTCAAGCTCGTGCTGCCGCGCAAGTCGCCGACCGGGAGTGGACAGCTCGTCCTGCGCTGGGCGCCGGTCGGCGGCAAGCGGATCACGACGATCGTCGACGTCAAGCTGGTCGCCGCGCACAAGCCTTCGCGCAAGAAGCACGCCAAGGCGCGCAAGGCCACCGCTCCGCGAACCCGTGTCGTGCCGCGCGTCAGCGGCGCACCAGCCGTGACTCCCGGCGCCTTCTGATCCGCTCCCGCGGACGGTGACGCAGGCGTCAGGCTCGCAGTAGGCTCTTCGGAGCCCCGTCACGTCGCGCCACGCGCAGGAGGAAGTCCCAGATGGCCAAGCAGCCCCGCATCCTCGTCGGACAGGTCGCCGCGATCACCGGTGGTGGACGCGGCATCGGCCGCGCGACGGCCTTCGCGCTCGCTCGCGAAGGCGTCAAGGTGGCGATCGGCGACCTCGATCTCGACGTCGCCCAGGCGACGGCGCAAGAGGTCGGCAACGGCGCGATCGCGCTGCCGCTCAATGTCACCGATCCGGACTCGTTCAGCAGCTTCGTCGAGGCCGTCGAGGAGCAGCTCGGCCCGCTCGACATCCTGATCAACAACGCCGGGATCATGCAGCTCGGCGCATTCCTCGCCGAGGATCTGGCGACGACGCGGCGGATGATCGACATCAACATCTACGGCGTCCACTACGGCGCCGAGCTGGCCCTGTCGCGATTCGTCCCGCGCGGCCGCGGCCACCTGATCAACATCGCGTCGGCCGCCGGCAAGGCCGGGTACCCGCACGGCGCCACCTACTGCGGCACCAAGCACTACGTCGTCGGCATGAGCGAATCGCTGCGCGGCGAGCTGCGTGGGACCGGCGTCGAGATCTCGTGCGTGATGCCGGTCGTCGTCCACACCGAGCTCGGCTCCGGCCTGCCGGCCACGCGCGGCGTCAAGCAGGTCGAGCCCGAGGACGTCGCCAACGAGATCGTCTCGGCGCTGAAGGAGCCGCGCTTCGACGTCTTCGTCCCGCGATCGGTCGCGGCGATCAACACCGTCATGAACGTCGTCCCGCGACGCGGTCGCGAGGCGATCGGCCGCGCGCTGAAGGCGGACCAGGTGCTCAGCGGCGCCGACCCGTCAATCCGCGCCGGCTACGAGTTGCGCGCGCAGAAGTCGGGATCGGAGCTCGAGGCCCCCGAGGCCAAGGAGCTCGAGGAGAGCTCAGCCGGCTCCTAGGTCGCGAGCCAGGCGGCGATCCGCCGGCCGATGTCCTCGCCCTGATCCTCCTGCAGGAAGTGCGAGGCGTTGACGACGACCTCGGGCTCCGGTCGCCCGATCGCGGCGGCGAACCGCCTGCCGGTCTCCGGCGTCAGGATCGGGTCGCCGTCGGCCCACAGCATCAGCGTCGGCAGATTGCTCACCGCGAGCGCGTCGAGGACGTCCTGCCCGGCCTGCGCACCGGGCGCGTCGGGGCTCGTCGGCAGCATCAGTGGGAAGCTGCGCGCACCGGCCTTCGACTCGGCGACCGGGAACGGCGCCTCGTAGCCGCGCCAGATCTCGTCGCCGTGGTCGATCGCGCAGGCGCCGCGGATCAGCAGGCCGATCGGCAGGTCCTCGGTCCGCGCGACGAAGTCGCGGAAGGCGATCCATGCGTCCGACATGTGCTGGCGACCGGTGAACAGGCCCGTGTCGAGAATCACGAGCTTCGCCGCTGCGCCCGGCTGCTCCATCGCCACGCGCAGGCCGATCGGCCCGCCCCAGTCCTGCACGACGAACGTCGCGTCGCGGATGTCCAGGTCGGCGACGAGCGCGGCGGCGGCGGCCGTCTGGCGGTCGTAGGAGTACCAGTCGACGTCGGTCGGCTTGTCGGAGCGGCCGAACCCGGGCTGGTCGAGCAGCACGCAGCGGTATCCGGCGGCCAGCAGCGGCGCCATCAGCTTGCGGTAGAGGAACGACCACGTCGGCTCGCCGTGGAACAGCATGACCACCGGGGCCTCGGCCGGCCCGAGGTCGTAGTGGGCAAGTCGCAACCCCTCCCACTCGCGGTAGACGGGCTCGTGATCCCACCCGGGCAGGTCGGCGAAGCGCTCGTCAGGGGTGCGGTAGGCGGCAGTCATGCGGCGTCTTCTACCAGTGCCGGCGCGGCGACGTGCGCAACCGCGCGTGATACGTGACGGGATCGCGTGATACATTTCGACCATGCGCAGTCTTCGCCTCGCCCCCGAGCTCGACGACCTCGTCCGCCGCGCCGCTGATCGTGAAGGCGCATCGGTCTCCGAGTTTCTGCGCCGCGCCGCGTCCGAGCGTGCCGCGCGAACGCTCGGCGAGCGACCGTCGGACCGCCTCGCCGACCTGCTCGGCGCGGTCCGCTCCGGCGGCGGGTCGGCGCGCCGGACCGGCGACGCCTTCGCCGAGACACTCGAGGAACGCCGCCGGCGATGACACTGACCGACGCCGGACCGCTGATCGCGCTGATCGACGCCGGGGAGCCCGACCACGAACGCTGCCGGGCGACGCTCGACGAGGTCGACCTGCCGCTGGTGACGACGTGGCCCGCGTTCACCGAGGCCATGCACCTGCTCGGCCGCGCCGCCGGCTGGCCGGGCCAGCGTGCGCTCTGGGCGCTCGTCGATCGCGACGTGCTGGTCCTCGCGGACGTGGACGGCGCCGGCGCGGGGCGGTCAGCCGAGCTGATGCGCAAGTACGGCGACGACCCGATGGACCTCGCCGACGCGACGCTCGTCGCTCTCGGCGAGCAGCTCGGCGCGCGCCGTGTGTTCTCGCTCGACCGCCACTTCCACGCCTACCGCCTGCGCGGCGGCCGCAGCCTCCAGGTCGTTCCCGCCTGAGCGCCTACTCGCTGCGCAGAGCCGCCCAGCGAGCGTGCGCCTCGTCGATCGCGGTCAGCGCGTCCTCGCGGGAGAACCAGCCGTCGACCATGACGTGCTTGCCCTCGGGCTGCTTGTAGATCGAATAGAAGTGGCTGATCTCGTCGCGCAGGAACTGCGGCAGGTCGTCGAGCGTCTCCATCTTGTTCCAGTTCGGATCGCTCAGCGGGACGCAGCAGACCTTGTCGTCGACGCCCTTGTCGTCGCGCATCCGGAACAGCGCGATCACCTTGACCGGGATCACGCAGCCGGGGAACGTCGGCTCGCTGACGCAGACCATCGCATCGAGCGGATCGCCATCCTCCCCGAGCGTGTCGGGAATGAATCCGTAGTCGGTGGGGTAGACCACCGAGGAGAACAGGAACCGGTCGAGCTTGATCGCCTGCAGCTCCTCATCCCATTCGTACTTGTTGCGCGAGCCCTTGGGGATCTCGACGAAGCAGTGGGTCGGCGGCATCGACCGCGATACTACGACGCTGTGACCACCGACATCGACCGCCGCTCCATCGACACGATCCGTGCCCTCTCCATGGACACGGTGCAGAAGGCCAACTCCGGACACCCGGGCCTGCCGATGGGCATGGCGCCGGCGGCGTATCTGCTCTACCAGCGGATCATGCGTCACAACCCGGCCGACCCGCACTGGCCCGACCGCGACCGCTTCGTGCTCAGCGCCGGGCACGGGTCGGCGCTGCTCTACGTGATGCTGCACCTCAGCGGCTACGGCGTCTCGATGGACGACCTGCAGCAGTTTCGCCAGTGGGGATCGATCACCCCGGGCCATCCCGAGCGCGACCTCGTCCACGTGACTCCGGGCGTCGAGCTGACCACCGGCCCGCTGGGCCAGGGCTTCGCCAACGGCGTCGGCATGGCGATGGCCGAGCGCTTCCTGCGCCAGAAGTTCGGCAAGGACGTGCAGGACCACCAGATCTACGCGATCGTCTCCGACGGCGATCTGATGGAGGGCATCACCAACGAGGCCGCCTCGCTGGCGGGCCACCTCGGTCTGAGCCGCCTGGTCTACCTCTACGACGACAACGACATCTCGCTCGACGGGCCGACGTCGCTGAGCTTCAGTGAGGACGTGACCGGCCGCTTCGAGGCGCTGGGCTGGCACGTCGACGAGGTCGCCGACGGCAACGACCTGTCGGCCCTCGAGTTGGCGATCGACCGCGCGATGCGCGAGGACCAGAAGCCGTCGCTGATCCGCGTGCACACGATCATCGGCTTCCCGTCGCCGAACAAGCAGGGCACCAGCAGCGCCCACGGATCGCCGCTGGGCGAGGACGAGGTGCGCGCGACGAAGGAGGTCATGGGCCTCGATCCCGACAAGCACTTCGACGTGCCGGATGATGTCCGCGAGCACATGAGCCAGCTCGCCCGCGGCGCCGCGCTGCAGGCCGAGTGGGCATCGCAGGAGCGCTCCTGGCGCCAGCGGGATGCTGACCTTGCCGCCGAGTGGGACGCCGCCTGGGCCGGTACCGCGATGCCGGGCGTCTCCGACGCGCTGCGCTCGCCGGAGCTGTTCGCCGGCAAGGACAAGCTCGCGACCCGCGCCGCCGGGAAGGCCGCGATGGCCGCGTTCGGTCCGCTGACGCCGACGATGGTCGGCGGCGCCGCGGACCTCAGCGGATCGACGTCGACCGTCTTCCCCGGCGGCGAGGGGGAGCACTACACCGAGCGCATGCCCGGCCGCAACGTCTACTGGGGCGTGCGCGAGCACGCGATGGGCGCGGCTGTCAACGGCATGGCCGCGCACGGCGGCATCCTGCGCCCCTACGGCTCGACGTTCCTGCAGTTCGCCGACTACATGCGGGGGTCGATCCGGCTGTCGGCGCTGATGGCGCTCGACGTCGCCTGGGTCTTCACCCACGACTCGGTCGCGCTGGGCGAGGACGGCCCGACCCACCAGCCGGTCGAGCACCTCGCGGCGCTGCGGGCGATCCCGGGTCTGACCGTGATCCGGCCGGCCGATCCCGCCGAGACGGCCGAGGCATGGCGTACGATCCTCGAGGACGTCGAAGGTCCGGCGGCCCTGATCCTCAGCCGCCAGGACACCCCCGTCTACCCGCGCGGTGAGGGCGGGATGGCGCCCGCAAGCGGCCTGGCGCAGGGCGCCTATGTCCTGCGCGACGCCGCCGGCGCACAGGCGACGATCGTCGGCTCCGGCGCCGAGGTCGGCGTGGCGCTCGCGGCGTCCGATCTGCTGGCCGAGCAGGGCGTCGCCACGCGCGTCGTGTCGATGCCCAGCTGGGAGCTGTTCGCCAAGCAGGAGGACGAGTTGCGCGATCACGTCCTGCCCGTCGGCCTGCCGTCGGTCTCGGTCGAGGCGGCGGTCACGATGGGCTGGGAGCGCTGGGTCGACAGCGCCGTCGGCATCGACCGCTTCGGCGCCTCCGCGCCGGGCGATGTGGTGCTCGAAAAGCTCGGAATCACCGCCAAGGCGGTCGCCGAGCGCGTGTCGGGCCTGCTCGGCGCCTGATCAGGCGCAACCGCCATCCGGCGGAACATGAGCCGGACTACGGATTTCTCGTACATCTGCCGATACGAGGCGCATGACGAGCCGGATCAGCCTCACGCGCGATGGCACGTCCGTGCGCGCTGCGGATGGAGCCAGGGGGACTCGAACCCCCGACCTCCTGGGTGCGATCCAGGCGCTCTTCCAGCTGAGCTATGGCCCCGCAGAGGCGGCAAGTGTATCCGTCGAGGGGCCGTCATGAGCTTCCGCGCCAAGCTGGGGATGTTCTTCGTGCTGGTCGTCGTCGTGCCGGTCGTGGCGACCGCGTTCGTGCTGCTGCGTCTGGTCGGCGACAACGAGGCGGGCAAGGCGGATGCGCGTCTGGCGAGCCGTCAGGCGGTCGTCGTCAACCTCACCCGGCAGGCGCGCGTCGACGCCGACGTCGCCGCGCGGAGGATCGCGCGCGACCCTGCGCTCGGCCGTGCCTTGGCCGCCGGCGACCGCGGCGCGATCACGTCGCGACTGGCTGCGCTGCGCGGCTCCGGCGCCGTCCGTGTTCGCCTCGTGCGGCTCGGTCGCACGATCGCCGACGTCGGCCCACAAGACGCCGTCTTCCCGACGCTGCGCACGCTCGTCAAGCCCGCCGGGACGCCCTACGGCACGCTCGCCGTCGCCTCGACCGTCGCCACGCGGTTCGCCCGCCACGCACAGGCCGTGACCGGGCTGGCGACGGTCGTCGCGATCGATGGCCGGCTCGCCGGCACGACGGTCAAGGTCGCGGACGGCACCGTGCTGCCCGGTGCTCGCGGGACGATCGTCGCGAGTGGTGACCGGCTGCGAGCCGCGAGCTTCGACAGCCCCGGGTTCGGCGGCCGCTCGACGCGGATCACCGTGCTCGAACCGGCGGCGGTGCTCGGCAGCGCTCAGGCTCGCAGTCGCGAGCTCGTGATCGCGCTGCTGCTCGGCTTTCTCTCGCTGGCCCTGACCCTCGGCATCGTCGTCTCCCGCTCACTGAGCCGCCAGCTGCAGCGGTTCCTCGACGCGGCACGGCGCATCGGATCGGGCGACTTCTCGGCACGGGTCAGCGCCCAGGGCAACGACGACCTGGCCCAGCTCGGCGATGAGTTCAACAGCATGGCCGCGCAGCTGGCCGAGCGCGTCGACGAGCTGCGCGTCGAGCGCGAGCGCCTGCGCGGGGCGCTGCGGCGGACCGGCACGGCCGTGGCGGCCAACCTCGACCGCGACGGCCTGCTCGACGTCGTCGTCGCGGCGGCCGTCGACGGCGTCGGCGCCGACGCCGGCCGCGCGAGCGTCGTCGACGAGCCCGGTGAGCCGCTGCGCATCGCGGCGCACACCGGCTCCGACGAGTGGCTTGAAGCCGCGATGACGCGCGCCGAGGCACAGGCGCTGGCGACCGGCAAGCCGGCCGAACTGGCCGCCGGGGCGGGCGCCGCCGTGGCGCGGCCGCTCCAGGGGCGCGAGGGGCGCACGATCGCGATCGTCACGATCGCCCGCAGCCGCGCCGCGTTCTCCCCCGAGGAGCACGAACTGCTCGAGTACCTCGCCAACCAGGGCGCCAGCTCGATCGAGAACGTGATGCTGCACGAGCGCGCCGAGCACCAGGCCGCGACCGACGCGCTGACGGGCCTCGCCAACCGCCGCCAGTTCGAGGAGCGGCTGCTGGCCGAGGTCGACCGCACGCGCCGCTTCCCGGCTCCGCTCGGCCTGATGATGCTCGACATCGATCACTTCAAACTCGTCAACGACCACCACGGCCATCAGGCCGGCGACGATGTGCTGCGCGCCGTCGCCGACACGCTCGCCACGTGCGCGCGGGACGTCGATGTCGCCGCGCGCTATGGCGGTGAGGAGATGGCAGTCCTGCTCCCGGGCGCTGATGTCGCGGGGGCACTGGCTGCAGCGGAGCGCGTCCGCAAGGCGGTCGAGTCGCTCGACACCGGTGTGCGCGATGCGCAGGGCAAGCCGGTCCGCGTGACGGTCAGTCTCGGTGTCTCGGCACTCGGCGAAGGACCGGTCGACGGGGATGAGCTGGTCGCCGAGGCGGACGCCGCGCTGTACCGCGCCAAGCGCGCCGGGCGCAACCGCAGCGAAGCCGCCGCGCCCACCGCCGTGGCGTAGAACCGCCGGGGCAGCGCAGTAGGGTTTGGGGCCGATGGGCATCCTCGACGACGCGATCCGCGAGCACCTCGAGCTGCGCCGCCGCAACGGCGCCGACGGCGACGAGGTGATGCGCCTGGAGCGCAGCCTGCTGAGCGACGGCGAGGACGCCGGCGTCACCGAGCCGGCGTTGGAAGCGCCCGCGTCCGCGCCCGTCGAGGACGAGCCCGCAGCCGTCGAGCCGGCTGCCGCGCCGGAACCTGTGGCCGAGCCGGAGCCCGACCCGCCGTTCGAGCTTGCGCCGATCGAGCAGCCCACGCGCCAGTTCACCGCGGCCGAGGTCGAGGCCGCGGAGGAGCCGCACGCCGGAGAGCCGAAACCGGCGCCGCCCGTAGAGGCCGCCGAACCGGGCGAGCACGACGAGCTCGAGGACACACCGGACTTCCTCCAGGAGACGCCCGAGCACGACCGGCTCTGGTTCGAGCAGAAGCCGCCCAAGGACTTCGACTTCTGAGCCCCGGTTCGACGTACCCGCTGACGTGGCTGGACGTGTTCTCGTCCACACCGCTCACGGGCAACCAGCTCGCCGTCGTCCACGATGCGGACGCGCTGGACGACGCGACGATGCTCGCCTTCGCGCGCGAGACGCGGTTGTCGGAGACGACGTTCGTGCAACGGGCCGAGGTCGCTGGAGCGGACTACCGCAATCGCATCTGGTGGATGAACGGTGAACTCCCGTTCGCGGGCCATCCGTCGCTCGGGACGGCCGTCGCCGTGGCGCTCGCGAACGGCCGGCGCGAGGCGTCATTCGTGCAGCAGACGCATGCCGGACTGCAGCCGATCGACGTCGCATTCGTCAGCGACACGGTCGCCCGGGCGACGATGTTGCAGGAGCCGCTGGTGCTCGGTCCCGAGCTGGGAGCGGCCGCTCTTGAGGCTGTCGGGCTCGAGCCGTCGGACCAGGACCCCGACCTTCCCGCTCAGGTCGCCTCGACGGGATTGACGACGGCGCTGATCCCGGTCGCGACCGCGGACGCGCTTGCTCGCTGTCGTCCGGAGCGCGCGACGCTCGACGCGTTCCTGTCGGCCCACGAGTGCGGGACCGCGTACGTCGCGCACGCCGATCGCGCGAGCGGGACGGTTCAGGCGCGCTCGTTCTTCATCGACCCCGGATCGCTCAGCGAGGACCCCGCGACCGGCTCGGCCGCGGGCGCGCTCGGCGCGTTTCTGTACCGCAGAATCGGGATCGATCGGATCACGGTGTACCAGGGAGTCGAGATGGGCCGCCCGAGTCGCATCGACGCGCAGATCGAGGGTGACCGCGTGCGCGTCGGCGGCGACGTCGTCGTGCTGTCGCGCGGCACGCTCACGCTCTGACGGCGACCTTCGCCGAACGACCGTCCAGGGATCGATGGACGCGCTTCAGCAGACCGTCCCGCAGGCCGAAGCATGACCTGCATCACGAAGCGCGTCGTATGTCGGGGAAACGGCGGCGCGCATCGTCTCTTGCCTCTGGAGGGCAAGGACCGCGAGCCGCCCGGCGCTGAGAGACGCGCCGGGCGGTCTCGCCATTTCAGGGGACGATCGCGCCCCGCCCGCGGGCTACACTCGGCGCCGCGAGGGGCCATAGCTCAGCTGGTAGAGCGCCTGCTTTGCAAGCAGGAGGTCGCCGGTTCGAGACCGGCTGGCTCCATCGCCGCACGGAGCCGTAGATGTTGATGTTGCGCTTCGGTTCTGTCTTGCCGTTGCACGGCGCCGCCGCCCGGCTGGGTCCATCTAGGGTCCGTTCTCC
>JBBRFO010000050.1:0-19742 GCA_038224135.1 Solirubrobacterales bacterium | reverse complement strand
CTCGTCACACGTCAGCGACGGCCGCGTACCGCCCGCGCCCCTGCGTCCGTTCGGAGGAAACCCTCAACGACTGTGCTGCTCAGCGGGCCAGGTCGTTCGGGGGTAGACGCGTGGTCCCTGCCGCCATGTGAGCGAGGGTCGTGACGTGCGACCAGCACGACCCACGACCACAAACGCCCGACGTCAGGACTTACACCGCTGCCGTGGGAACGGTGGCGGAGATCTCCTGGTCCTCGAGCGGGTAGAAGCACGCAGCGCGGTTTCCGCCGGCCTTCGTCTCGAGCTGGGGTTCGTCGATCGAGCAGCGCGACTGCGCCTTGGGGCAGCGCGTGTGGAAGCGGCAGCCGGACGGCGGCGCTGTCGGTGACGGCACGTCGCCCGTGAGCACCTGGCGCTGCTTGAGCTTCGCCAGCCGCGGGTCCGGGACGGGAACCGCACTGAGCAGTGCGCCGGTGTAGGGATGGCGCGGATGGTTGAAGACCTCGTCACCGCTGGCGATCTCGACGATCTTGCCGAGATACATCACGCCGACGCGGTCGCAGATGTGCCGCACGACGCTGAGGTCGTGGGCGATGAAGAGGATCGTCAGTCCGAGGTCCTTCTGCAGCTCGGACAGCAGGTTGATGATCTGCGCCTGGATCGACACGTCCAGCGCGGAGACGGGCTCGTCAGCGACGATCAGCTTCGGCTTCAGCGCGATCGCGCGCGCGACGCCGATGCGCTGGCGCTGACCGCCCGAGAACTGGTGCGGCAGACGGTTGTAGTGCTCGGGATTCAGCCCGACGCGCTCCATCAGGTCCTGCACGAGCACTCGGCGCTTGGCCTCGTTGCGCTCGATGTCATGAATGATGAACGGCTCGCCGATGATCGAGCCGACGGTCTGCCGCGGGTTGAGCGAGGCGTACGGGTCCTGGAAGATCATCTGCATCTCGCGCCGCAGCGGCTTGAGCTGCGACGGGGACAGCGGCGCGATGTCGGTGCCCTTGTAGCGCACGCTGCCCGACGTCGGATCGAGCAGCCGCGTGATCAGCCGCGCGGTTGTCGACTTGCCGCAGCCCGACTCGCCGACGAGCCCGAGCGTCTCTCCTTCGAGCACGTCGAAGCTGACACCGTCGACGGCGCGCACAGCGCCGTACTCGCGCTGCAGCAGCACGCCGCGCTTCAGCGGGAAATGCTTGACGAGGTCGCGAACCTCGATCAGCGGCTCGCCGGTCATGACGCCGCCTCAGCGGCCGCGGCGGGCGCCGACTCGAGCAGCGTTCCGGGCACCGGCACGGTGGTTGCGGCGAGCGCGGCCTGCGGCGTTGCACCGTCCCGCAGCGCGGCCCAGATCTGGTCACGCGCCGGCCGCGGCAGGGTGCAGGCCGCGGCGTGCCCGCTCTGCTGACCGGCGTCGTCGAGTTCCGGGACCGCCGCGACACAGACGTCGCGGGCGAACGCACAGCGGGGATGGAACGAACACCCTGCGGGCCGATGAATGAGCGACGGCGGCCGGCCGGGAATCGGCGTCAGCGCATCCCCGCGCGGCAGGTCGAGCCGCGGAATCGACTGCAGCAGGCCCCAGGTGTACGGGTGCTGCGGCGCGGCGAAGATCGCGTCCTTCCCCCCGCGCTCGACGATCCGCCCGGCGTACATGACGGCGATCTCATCGGTGACCTCGGCGACGACGCCGAGGTCGTGCGTGATCAGGACGATCGCCGTGTTGAACTCGCGTTGCAGGCGCTCGAGCAGTTCGAGGATCTGCGCCGGGACGGTGACGTCCAGCGCCGTCGTCGGCTCGTCGGCGATCAGCAGCTTGGGATCGTTGATCAGGCCCATCGCGATCATCACGCGCTGGCGCATGCCGCCCGAGAACTCGTGTGGGTAGTCGTCGATGCGCTTGCGCGGATCGGGGATGCCGACGAGCCCGAGCATCTCCACGGCACGATCGCGCGCCTGCGACTTGGAGACGTCGCGGTGCACGCGGACGGCCTCGATCAGCTGATTGCCGATCGAATAGAACGGGTGCAGCGAGGACATCGGGTCCTGGAAGATCATCGCGATCTCGCCCCCGCGGAGCGCGCGCAGCTCGTCGTCGCCCGCGGTCAGCAGATCGCGCCCCTCGAACAGGACCTGCCCGGAGATGCGGGCGTTGCCGGCGAACCGCGTCAGCCCCATCACGGTCAGTGACGACACGCTCTTGCCGGAGCCGGACTCGCCGACGATGCCCAGCGCCGTTCCGCGGTCGATCGTGTAGGACACGCGATCGACCGCCTGCACGGCGCCGTCGTCGGTGTCGAACGTGACGGTGAGGTCGCGGACGTCGAGCAGCGGCGTTGCGTCGGCCATCAGTAGCGCACCCGCGGGTCGAGGAAGGCGTAGATGATGTCCACGATCAGGTTCAGGAAGATGATGAAGAACGCGGCGATGATGACCGTGCCCTCGACGGTCGGCAGGTCGCTCTTCTGGATCGAGTCGAACGCCAGGCGCCCGATTCCCGGAATGTTGAACACGGTCTCGGTGAGGATCGCACCGCCGAGCAGGATGCCCAGGTCCAGCCCGAGGATCGTGACGAGCGGCGTGATCGCCGCGCGAACACCGTGGCGGAAGATGACGGTCCGCTCACGCACGCCCTTTGCGCGCGCCGTTCGCACGTAGTCCTCGGTCAGGACCTCCGTCAGGTTGGCCCGCAGGAAGCGCGCATAGATGGCGGCGAACGACGCAGCGAGCACGATCCAGGGCAGCAGCAGCGATTTGCCGACCCCGATCGGGTTCGTGAACAGCGAGCCGCTCGTCGGATAACTCCCCTGCCCCTCGAAGATCGGGATCACCCCGATGTCCTTGGAGAACAGATACAGCATCACCAACCCGAGCCAGTAGACCGGCGCCGAGATCGCGACGAGGGCGAGGCCCATCGCCGCTTTGTCCATCCAGGTCCCGCGCTTGACCGCCGCGACGATCCCGATCGGAATCCCCGCCATCAGCCAGATCACCATCCCGCCGAGTGCGAGCCCCGCCGTCGCCGGGATGCGGTCGAAGATCTGGGCGCGGACGGAGATGTTGTTCTGATAGCTGTAGCCAAAATCGAAATGGAACAGCAGGTTGCGCAGGTAGATCCAGTACTGCTCGTACCACGGCTTGTCGAGCCCGAGCGTCTTCGTCAGTGACGCGATCAACTCAGGGCTTGCCCTGCGTCCTGCGCGCAGCAGGACCGGATCGGCGGACGGCAGCGTCGTGAAGATGATGAACGTGATGAAGCTGATGACGATCAGCAACACGAACATCCAGAGGACGCGGCGGACGATGAAGGTGAGCATTGGTGCTGGTGGGGCGACTGTGCGCGCCCCGCCGCCCGAGAGTGGGCGGCGGGGCCTCGCGTCAGTCGGTGTCCTTGGTGGGGATCGTGCCTACTTGACCGACACGAACGCCATGAACGGGCTGTTCGCGTAGTCGTCGACGACCATCTGGACGTTCTTCGACCAGACAATCGGCTGCTGGTCCCAGACGAACGGAATCGCCGGGGCGAGCGCGGTGACGGCGAGGTTGACCTGCGCCCACGCCTTGTCCCGCTCGGGACCCGGAGCGATGGTGTTCGCCTTCGCGATCAGGTCGTTGACCTTCGGGTCGTTGAGCTGCGGCCAGTTGCTGTTGTTCGACGGGTTGATCGCCTTCCCGCTGAACGTCGGCTCGAGCAGCGTCTGCGCGTCGTAGTAATCCTTGAAGAATCCGACGTTCGGGCAGATCGCGGCCTTCGCTGCGGGCACGCTGCAGAACTTGGTGTACAGCGTGTCCTGCGGCACGACACGGAAGTTCAGCTTGAAGCCGAGCTTCTCGAACTGCGACTGCGCACTCTCGGCGGTCTTCTTGCCGGGATCAGCGTTCGTCGCGATCGTCAGCAGCTTCTCGCTGCCGGTGTACTTGCCCGACGGGTAGCCCGCCTTCTTCATGTAGGAGGCCGCCAGCGCCGCATCGCCGGTGTCGCTCTGCAGGTAGTCGAACTGCGCCGGGGCCTTCAGCCCCCCGCTCTCGGTGTGACCCGGGAACGACGGCGGCAGGTAGCCCCAGGCGATGGGGCCGACGATCTTCCCGCCGCGCGTCAGACGCAGCGCCGAGCGGTCAAAGCCCGCGAGGATGGCCTTGCGGAGGTTGATGTTGTCGAACGGCTTGATCGTCGTGTTGAGCGCGATGTAGCGCGTGCCACCGGCCGACGAGAACGCCAGCTGGCTCTTGTAGCGCGAGAGCGCCTGCTTGAGCACCTGCGCCGGAGGCGCACCGTCACCCTGGACCAGGTTCTGACCCTGAAGGATCCGGCGGCTGGCAACCGCCGCGTCGTTGTTGCCCTCCTGGATGTCCCAGCTGTCCAGATACGCCGGACGGAAGTCCGTCTTGGCATCCCAGTTCGGGTTGCGAATCGCCTTGATCGACTTGCCCGGCTTCCACCCGGTCAGGTTGCCGGCGCTGTCGTTCTGGACCATGTAGGGGCCTGTGAAGACGACGTGCGTGTTGTACGTCGACGGGTTCTTGGCGTCGAACTTGGCGGCGTACTCCTTCGGCACCGGCATCGTGATCGGCATCACCAGCGCGGCTGCGACGGCCCGGGCGATCGGCTTGGTCAGCTTGAACACGATCGTGGACTTGTCGGGCGTCTGGATGCCCGAGATGTCCTGCGGACCCTTGGTCGGCGCCTTCGGCGCTCCCTCGATCGACGAGAAGTACGACGTCGCGTAGCCGTTTGGCACGTTGGCGCTGAAGGAGCGCTCAAAGGCGTACTTGATGTCGGCGGACGTGACCTCGCGGTTGACTGGCGGCGAGAACTTGATACCGGGCTGCAGCTTGACGGTGATCGTCTTGCTGTCGGACGACACCTGCGGGTCGCCCGCGGCGATGTCGGGAATCTGCTTCTGGCCGGTCGCCGGGTTGTAGTAGTACAGCGAGCGCTGCACGGAGTAGGCGACCTGGTACCCGAAGGTGTAGTAGGTCGCACCCGGGTCCATGTAGTCCACGTCGCCGGAGGCGAGGGCGGTGACCGTCCCGCCATTCTTGCCCTTCGGCACGGCTGAACCTGAGCCGCTGCCGGAGGGCTTGTCGTTGTTGCTGCTGCCACAGGCGGCAACGGCAAACGACAGCGCTGCCAGGAGGCAGGCCACGAGCGCGAAACGCTGGCTTCTGAAGCTCATGTGTCGTCCTTTCGAGTCGTAGTGCACGTCGTTTTCTCCTCCACAGGACACCGATGGGCAGCGAACACCGCGCCTACCGTCCTGAAGTCTTTGGGTTGAGCGCGTCCTGGAGACCGTCGCCGATCAGGTTGAAGGCGAGGACCGTGAGCAGGAGCGCAAGGCCCGGGAAGGTCATGAACCACCAGGCGGTGTCGAAGATCTCGGTCGCGTCGGAGATCATCGAGCCCCAGCTCGCCGTCGGCGGCTGAACGCCGACGCCGAGGAACGAGAGCGCCGCCTCGAAGAGGATGTTCGTCGGCACGAGCAGGGTCGTGTAGACCATGATCGGCGCGATCAGGTTGGGCAGGATGTGGCGGAACATGATCCGCGCGTCGCTGGCGCCCATCGCCCGCGCCGCCTCGACGAACTCGCGCTCGCGCAGCGACAGCGTCTGGCCGCGAATGATGCGCGCCATGTAGGGGAAGCTGGGAAGCACGATCACGACGATCACGACCGGCAGGCCGGGCGTGATCCGGAACAGCGCACCGCTCCCGAGCAGCACCCAGATCAGGAGCCCGACCAGGATCGTGATCGTCGGTGCCAGCAACCGCGAGCGGACATCGATGCGCGTCACGTTCATGCCTTTGCGGCGGGTCAACACCAAGCCGATCGACATCCCCACGAGGGCGATGAGGCCGATTGCCGCCGTGACCGATCCCGCCGTCTTCCCCGGAATCTTGCAGCCGTCGCCAAACGCGCACGCCGCGCCGAGCCCGAGCGCCAGCAGGAACACCGGGAAGGCCAGCATGACATCCAGGATCCGCGACAGGACCGTGTCCCACACGCCGCGGTAGTAGCCGGCGAGCATGCCGAAGATGACGCCGATCAGGACCGACAGGAAGGTCGCGATGAACGCGACCTTGAGCGAGACGCGGGCGCCGTACACCGTCCGGCTGAAGACGTCCCGCCCGAGCCCGTCGCTGCCGAAGTACAGGTGCAGCTTGAAGCTCGGCGCGTGTGCGGATCCGAACGAGTCGAGGAATTTCGTCGACTGCTCGTTCGGTGGATGCGCGCCCGTCACCGAGACGATCTGACCGGCGAAGACCGCGACGAAGACGAGGAAGACGATGAAGGCGGCCGAGAAGAGCGCGATCTTGTCGGTCCGGATCCGGCCGATGAACAGCTGCAGCGGTGAGCGCGCGGCGATCTGCGCCGGGGTCTCAGGACCCTCGCCGGGGGGTTCGGCGGTTTCGAGGAGTTGTTCGGCCGCGCTCGTCGTCATGACGGGCGGACCGCGTGGTGATGGATAGCGCTGATCTTCGTACTCCGGAAACCCGCAAACCAGCGGTCAGATTGCTTCACCGTACTACCGCGCGGGTATCCCCGTCACTTCCGACCTGGCGTGCAATTCGGCGCCCGGCCCCGTTGGCCTGCCTTGTGCCCTCTGGCCGAGCGTCAGCGTCTACGCTGCGCGGGCCGCGATCCCGCCCCGATAGCTCAGCTGGATAGAGCGTCCCCCTCCTAAGGGGAAGGCCCCTGGTTCGAATCCAGGTCGGGGCATGTCGAGCCCCGGCCGAGCGGTCAGCGGTCGGTGCGATCCGGGTGGATGTCGTCGATCGTCGCCAGCGCGATGTACGGCGCGCCCGCCGCCTGCTCGATCTTCTCGCCGCCGCCGGCCAGGCGATCCAGGACGCTGACGACGCCGACGATCGTGCGGCCCTCAGCCTGTAGTGCCTCGATCGCCGCCAGCGTCGATCCGCCGGTCGTGACGACGTCCTCGACCACCAGGCAGCGATCGTCGGCCGTCAGCAGCGGCCCTTCGACGCGCCGCGCGAGCCCGTGCTGCTTGGGGTCCTTGCGCACGAAGAACGCCTTGACCGCGGCGCCGCCGGCGAGCGCCGCGCAGGCGATCGGGTCGGCGCCCATCGTCATCCCGCCGACTGCGGTGGCGCCGAGGTCGCGCGCGTGCCCGGCCACCAGCTCGCTCAGGGCGCGGAACCCGGCCGGCAGCAGGATCGCGCGCTTGGCATCGACGTAGTAGTGCGCGGTCGCGCCGCTGGTCAGCGTCACCTCACCCAGGATCAGCGCATGTTCGTGCAATTCGGCGATCAGGCTCTCGCGGGCGGTCATTCCTGCCGATGCTATCGACGTGTTCGAGCGCCCCCTGCGCTATCTCGCCATCGCCCTCGGGTCGATCATCGTGCTGAGCTTCGGCTTGTTCGCGTGGGAACAGACGCGCAAGGCGTCCGACGCGACGAGCGCGGCGATCGCGGCCGGCGCCGCGTCGGCCCAGGTCGCCCCGTCGCCGAGCCAGGAGCGCGCGCGGGAAAAGGCCCACACCGCCACGCGCGAGGCGATCGACGACGCCAACGACGTCCTCACGCAACCGTTCGCCGCACTCGTCGCCAACTTCAAGAGCGGCTGGGCACGACGAGTCGTCTCCGGCCTGCTCGCGCTGCTGCTGTGGGGCGTGGGCATCGGCTACCTGGCGCGGTTCTCGTCTGGTCGCGCCACACGAGCGCGCGCATCGCACCACAAAGACCACGGGCTCTACCCGGAGCGCGCCCAAGGCCCGCCGACCGGGCCCGCGCCCGGCTACGAGTAGACGTCGACCGGGGTGCCGAAGCGCACCCAGTCGTAGATCGCCTGCGCATCCGGGATCGGCACACGCAGGCAGCCGTGGCTGGCGTTGTAGGTCGGGACGTCGAAGTAGCCGTGGATCGCGTAGCCGCCGACGAAGAAGGCCGAGTAGTACATCTGGTGCGCGTTGAACCCCGGGGTCTTGGAGTAGACGCGAAAGTTGCCGCGAACCGTGGGCGTCGAGGGCTTGCCGGTGCTGGTCGGGTAGATGCGCTCGACCGTCCCGTCGGCAGCGATCAGCGCCAGGACCTGGTGGGCGATGCTGGCCTCGACGTGACGGCCGTGAGACGGGAACCGCGGGTGAAACGAGCCTTTGCCTGCCGCGAGGGCGCGGAACACGGCGCCGTCGGCGACGGACGTCCGCGGCATGCCGGTCAGCTTGCGGAACGCGAGCACCG
Organism: Solirubrobacterales bacterium; assembly: GCA_038224135.1. Classification (GTDB taxonomy): domain Bacteria; phylum Actinomycetota; class Thermoleophilia; order Solirubrobacterales; family Solirubrobacteraceae; genus F1-60-MAGs163. The sequence goes on along the minus strand of JBBRFO010000050.1, from coordinate 11,569 downwards.
CGCGCGCCGTCCGCGCGTCGAACTGCCCGCGACGGCCGACCACATACCCGAGCTTCGTCAGACGACGCTGCAGGATGCGCACCGCCGGGCCGCGTGACCCTTGGCGCGCTTGCAGCGCCAGCACGTCGACGCGCACCACGCGGGCGACGGCCGTCCCCTGCGTGGCCGTCCGGCGATGGCTGGCCTGCACGGTGATCCGCCCGGCACCCGCGGTCGTGACGCCGAGCTGGAAGCGACCGACGCTGCCCGCGCGCTGCACGGCGAGGGCGCGAGCGAGGAACTTGCGACCGTGACGCGACAGCCGCACGGTCACCTGCTGCCCCGCGACGTAGGGCTTGAGCGTGCCGCGGACCACCCAGCGCTCACCGGCGAGGATCGCGGACGGATCGGCGCTCCGGACGCTGAGTCGCAGAGCGGCCTTGGCCGCCACCGGCGCGGGCGTCACCGTCGGTGCCGACGGGACCGGGGATTGGGCCGTGGCGGCAGCCGGCAGCGCCAGCGCTGCCCCGAAGATCACGATCGTCACGCGGCGCACGCGAAGGATCCTACGTCTCGCGACGGCAAAGGCCCTCATGCGCTGCGCGGTCGCTCCAGCCGTTCCACGCTGCGCGCGGCGACCGCGATGACGGCCAGGGCCCCGGCGGCGATCGGCACGATCTGCCAGTCCCAGCCCTCTGCGCTGCCGAAGGCGATCGCATTGTTGATCGCGTGCGTGGCGATGCCCGGATACAGCGATCCCGTCCGGTCGTACAGCAGGCACAGGGCCATCCCGAAGAACGCCAGCGGCACGAGGAAGATGAGCTTGGCGCTGCCGATGTGGATCGCCCCGAACGCCAGGCCGGTGACGATCGCCGCAGGCCACATGCCGCGCCAGCCGCGCAGCGCCGTGAACATGTAGCCGCGGAAAACGAATTCCTCGGCGATCGGCGCGACGACGCAGACGAGCAGCGCCGCGCCCACGATGGCCAGCGCGCCGCGATCCAGGCCGAGCTCGTTCAGCAGGTCGGACGAGCTGTCGTGCGCGCCGGTGATCGCGACCCAGGCACCGGTGAACAGGAAGAACGCGACGAGGCATGCGGCGGCGTAGCCGACGGACCCGCCGACGGACGCGGGCCGACGCAGGCCGAAGTCGATCGGTCGCGCGCGACCGCCGATGCGGGCGAAGAACACCGCCGCCGCGATCAGGCTGACGTCCTGGAGCACCGTCGCCGACAGCGTGACCCAGCCCGGCGGGTCCTCGAGCGACGCGCCGCCGATGGCCGCGATGATCCCGAGCCCGAACGCCGCCGCGAACGCGCCCGCGAACCCGAGCAGCAGCGCCGCCCACGCCGTCCAGGGCCGCCACGGGGCGTATGGGGTCGCGCCCTCGGGGAGCTCCGGTCGCTCACCGGGCGCTGCGGGGTGCGGCGGGGGCCCGAACCCGGGCGGCGCGACGGACATCGCCGCGGACGTTAGGGCCTTGGCCGGAAGGCAGCCGGGCTACACGGCAGCGCCGGGCAGCTGCGCCAGCGTGCGAATCACCCGCACGCCGGCCGACGGCACGCCCGCGCCGGTGCGATCGAGCAGCACCGGCTCGACACCGGCGGCGCGCGCACCAGCCACGTCGTCGGCAAGGTCGTCGCCGACGTGGATCGCAGTGCTCGGGGCGATCCCGCCGAGCCGCTCAAGCGCGCGGCGGAACAGCTCAGGCTCGGGCTTGGCAGTCCGCTCCTGCGCCGAGGTCAGGACGACCGCGAAGTAGTCGGTCAGCCCGGTCTGCTCCAGGACCTCGTGCAATGACACGTCCCAGTTGCTGACCACGGCGAGTACGACACCGTGCGCTGCAAGCGACGTGAGTGCCGGCCGGACGTCGTCGAAGACGCGGAAGCGCAGACCGTCGAGCAACGCGTCGTGCAGCTCGCCCGGATCGAGCTTCGCGACCGGCTCACCCAGCGCCGCAGCGAAGACCGCGGCGCACTCGCGGCGCAGCTGCGCCAGTGACGCGGCGTCGACTGCCACATGGTGCTCGGCGCGGTAGTGGTCGATCTCCACCTGGAGGGCTGCTCCGATCGCGGCGGGGCCCGCGTCCACACCGCGCTCGGCCAGCGCGTGCTCCAGGTGCCCGACGGGATCGTCGAGCTCGACCAGCGTGCCGAGCGCGTCGAACAGGACCGCGTGCGGGAGCGTCGCCATGACGCATCCGTATCACGACCGGAACCGGCGGACCGCCGCCCGCCGCCCGGTACCCTGGGTGGTCCGCCGCCAGCGCCCCTCGGTCCCGGCAGGACCGGCGCCCGCAGCCTGGAACCTCTCTGCATGTCGCGTCGCGCTCGACAGCTGCGCCGCCGCCGCGCCCGCGGTGGTGCCGGCCGACTCCTCTTCGGCGCCGCCGGCGCGCTCGTCGGCCTGCTCGTGATCGGTGCCTGCGCCGGCGTCGCCTACATCGCCAGCATCGCCGCGAGCGCCCCGTCGCTCGATCAGCTCAAGCCGGCCGACCCCGGGGCGACATCGATCGTCTACGCATCTGACGGCAAGACGCGGCTGGGATTCATCCAGGGCGCAAACGTGCTGCGTACGCCGATCACCGATGCGCGCATGCCGCTGCGGGTTCGGCAGGCGACGGTCGCGATCGAGGACCGCCGCTTCTACCAGCACAAGGGCATCGACTTCGAGGGCGTGATCCGAGCCGCGTTCAAGAACATCGCCAGCCACAAGACCGTGCAGGGCGGCTCGACGCTGACGATGCAGCTGATCCGCAACACCTACCAGGGCGATCGTTCGCGCACGCTGAAGCGCAAGGTCCGCGAAGCCAAGCTGGCGTCCGAACTGGAAGATCAGCACTCGGGCCTGGCGGGCAAGGAGTGGATCCTCACCCAGTACCTCAACAACGTCCCGTACGGCACGGTCGGCGGGCAGACGGCCGTCGGGATCGAGGCCGCGGCGCGCGTCTTCTTCGACAAGCCCGCCCGGCGGCTGAGCCTGGCCGAGTCGGCGCTGCTCGCCGGCCTGCCGCAGGCGCCATCGGACTACAACCCGTTCCTCGACGAGGCGGCGGCGCGCAAGCGGCGCGCGCAGGTGCTGTTGCAGATGGCGCGCTCCGGATACATCAGTGACGCGCAGGCCGCGACCGCCGCTGGTTCCGCGCTCGGCGTCAAGAAGAACGCCTACTACGCACGCCGCCGCGAGAGCTACTTCTTCGACTACGTGCGCCGCGAGCTGGTCCGCGCGTACGGCGAGAAGCGCGTCCATGAGGGCGGGATGCGCGTCACGACGACCGTCGACCTGAAGCTCCAGAAGGTGGCCCGGGCGGCGATCGCCGCGAAGCTGCCCAACCCCGGGGACCCGTCGGCGGCGCTCGTCAGCATCGACCCGAAGACCGGCTACATCAAGGCGATGGCGTCCTCGTCGGACTACGGCGTCTCGAAGTTCAACCTCGCCGTGCAGGCCCGCCGCCAGCCGGGGTCGACGTTCAAGGTGATGGTGCTGATGACGGCGCTGCGCAACGGCGTCGACATCAACAAGACGACATACGTCTCCAAGCCGCTGAAGTTCGTCGACGAGGCGACCGGGACGCCGATCGACGTCCAGACCGACGACCATCGCTACGGTGGGCCGACGACGCTGTTCCAGGGCCTTGTCCGCTCGGACAACACCGTCTTCCAGCAGGCAGACCTTGACCTCGGGCCCGAGAACGTGCGCCAGACCGCCTACGACATGGGCATCACCAGCCACCTCGACGCGTTCCCGGCCGAAGGGCTCGGCGGCCTGACCCGCGGCGTCTCGCCGCTGGAGATGACGCGCGCCTACACGACGATCAACACCGGCGGCTGGCGGATCACCCCGATCGCCGTCAAGCAGGTCGTGCTGCCGGGCGGCCGCGTCGATCGCCGCCTGGCGCGCCAGCACCGCGTGAAGGTGTTCAGCGATGGCGAGACGTCCGAGGCGACGAAGGCGATGGAGGCCAACGTCCAGGGCGGTACGGGCACCCGGGCGCAGCTCAGCGGATGCCCCGCGGCCGGCAAGACCGGCACCACCAGCAGCTTCACGGACGCCTGGTTCGACGGGTTCACGACGTCGTTGAACACGGCCGTCTGGGTCGGCTACCCCGAGTCGACGCGCTCGATGCTCGCGGTTCCCGGCTACGGCGAGATGTTCGGCGGGCTGGCTCCGGCCGAGATCTGGCACGACTTCATGACCTCGGCGATGAGCACCCGCACGTGCAAGCCGTTCCCGGCGCCGACCGAGCCGTTCGTGTCGGTGCCGTTCTTCGGGAAGTACGCGACGACGGGCGCCCCGGGCGGTGCCGTCGATCCGCTCGCCACAGGAACGTCAGGTGCCACCGGCGCAACCGGTGGCAAGGACAAGAACAAGAAGCAGGACAAGACCGGCAAGGGCAACAAGAAGTACCCACCCGGTCAGTACGAGTCGCCGCCGCAGAAGCCGCCGGTGATCACGACGCCGAAGCCGGCGACGCCCGCGCCGGCGACCGGCGATCCCGGGTCGGGCGGCACAGCCGCGCCCGCGGGCTGAGCCCGCGCTGCTACCGTCTGGAGTTCATGGCGAAGGAAGAAAAGGTCGAGTTCGAGGGCGAGGTCGTCGAGGCTCTGCCCAACGCGATGTTCCGCGTCGAACTGGACAACGGTCACAACGTGCTCGGTCATGTCGCCGGCAAGATGCGCCGTTACCGGATCCGGATCCTTCCGGGTGATCGCGTGCGCTGCGAGCTGTCGCCGTATGACCTCGATCGCGCGCGCATCGTCTACCGCCACCGCTGAGCGACCCGATGGGCGAGCGTTCGCTGATCGCCGCGATCAGTGAGCTGCTGACGCCGCGCGGCGATCGCATCGTCCGCTGGACCGGTGACGACGCCGCAGTCGTACGTGCCCGACCGCTGGCGGTCACGAGCGTCGACACGATGGTGGATGGCGAGCACTTCCGGCTCGACCACCCCGGGGTCACCCCGGGCGACATCGGCCACCGGGCGCTCGCCGGTGCCCTGTCGGACATCGCGGCGATGGGAGCGGACCCGGGCGAGGCGTACGTCGCGCTGGGCGTCCCCGACGCGGTCGGCACGCCGCAGGTGCTGGAGCTCGTCACGGCGATGGATGCCCTGGCGGAGCGCTGGGACGTCAGCATCGCCGGCGGCGATGTCGTCCGCGCGCCGGCGCTCTTCGTCTCGGTCACGGTCACCGGCTGGGCCGATGCCGAGCAGGATCTCGTCGGGCGCGACGGCGCCCGCACGGGCGACGGCGTCTATGTCAGCGGCCCGCTCGGCGGCGCCGCCTGCGGCCTGGCGATCCTCGACGGGCGGGCCGTCGGCCCGGACGCCCTCGTCGCAGCATTCCTGCGGCCAGAGCCGCGGATCGAGCTGGGACAGCGGCTCGGACGCGGCGGGGCACACGCGCTCGTCGATCTGTCGGACGGTCTGGCGACCGACGCGGCGCACATCGGGCGGGCCAGCGGCGTCTGCCTGGAGATCGAGCTCGGCGCGCTGCCACTGGCCGCAGGCCTGCCCGCCGTCGCGTCCCAGATCGGCACGGACCGATTCGAACTGGCCGCAACCGGCGGCGAGGACTTCGAGCTCTGCGCCTGCCTGCCGGACGATGCCGCGAGCGGGTTCGCCGAGCTGGTTCGCGTCGGCACCGTGCGGGCGGGCGAGCCGGGCGCACGGCTGCTGGGACCCGCCGGTGAGCCGGTCACGCTGGCCGGCTTCGAGCACCGCGTGGGCTGAGCGCTACGCGGGAGCCGGGCCCTGTGAGGTGATCAGCCGCGCCACCCCGGGGACGCGCAGAAGCGCATCCGCGACGGCGTGCGGATCGATGGCGTAGCGACCATCGGCGATGATCAGGCGAAGGCTGGGCAGATCCATCACGACGATCATCGGATCGGATCGACGGCGGCCTTGAGTGTCCTCGGCGGACGTCCGAGCAGCGTCCGGAGGGCGTCCAGAACCTCCGCGCTCAGCGCCGACGCGCGGACGACGTGCCGCCGAGCGAGCCAGGGCCCGCATAACCGACCGGTCCGCGGACGGTGATCCGCGGCGATCCTGCGGCGCGCCCGGACCGCAGCGCGGCGAGCAGCGCCGCGAGCGCCGATCCGCCGGCAAGCGCCCAGGCCAGGGCGGCGGCCGGACCGAGCTGGCCGCCGGCCAGCGTCGTCAGCACGTACCAGGGCACGCCGGTCAGGCCGACGCCGAGTTGTCCCGCGAGCGACTGCGCCAGCACCGCGGCCGGAACGAGCCCCAGCAGGACGGCAAGCAGTGCCGGGCCGGTGCGCGGACGATCCTCGCGCCCCGGCAGCACGAGCCAGAACAGCGACGGTGCGACGAGCACGAGGGCGGCGTAGGGGTTCAGGAGCCACGCACCCGCGGCGCAGATCGTGACCATGAACACCGGCGCGATCATGCCGCCGGCGGTCACCGCCGTCGCGGCGCCCAGCCTGCGGGCCAGCGCCGGCTGCACGACGAGAAATCCAAGCGCCAGGACGATCAGTGCGCAGATCAGCGCGATGGCGCCTCGCCCGTCCAGCGGGACGGCGCCCGGTGCGCCCGGTGGGGACGTCGCCGCGACCAGGCCGAGCACGCCGGTCAGGCGGACGAAGCACCACGCGAGCGCGAGCGGCGCGGCCAGCGACAGCACGTGGGCGACGCCGGGCCACAGCACTTCGCCCCGGCGGCGTCGGCGCGCGAGCGCGTCACCGAGTGTCAGCAGCGCGGGAAGCAGCAGTGCCGCGACGAGCAGTCGCAGCGACCAGCCGGGCAGCTGCTTGCGCGCGATCACAAGATCACGCGAGGCGCCGGCGGGCACGTCGGGGCCTTCGTCAAGCGCCGTGATCGCGCGCAACAGCGCGCGGCCGATCCGCTGCACGCGGTCAGCGCTCACGGGCGCGCGCGGATCCGCTGCGCCTTCACCGCTGACCGACAGCCGCAGCGATGCAACGCCGTCCTGCAGCGCAACCCCCTGCCCGGACAGGCTCACGCCGAACGCGAACCGCGCGAGCTGTGCCCGCGCACGCGGCGCTCCGCCGTCCGTATCCGCCTCCTGGCGCAATGCCTGGGCGAAGGTCCGCGTCAACACCCCGGGCGCGGCGCCCGTCCCGTTGGACCACGGCACAATCGTCAGCGCCCCGCGCGCCGGGCCGCCGACGTCACCGACCTCGATCACCGCGTCGACCGGGCGCGGCAGCCACCCGATGAGGTCCAGCATCCCAGCCTGACCACCGGTCGCGCCGCTGACGGACGCGAACGTCACCGTGCGCCGCGGCGAGGCGCGGGCCAGCACGCGGGCAAGCTCGAGCAGGGTCGCGGTCGCAGTCAGCTGCGCCCGTCCGCCACGCCCGACGATGTCACGGGCGGCGACCAGCACGATCTGCCCGGCCGGCCCGGTTCCCGGCCGCTGTGCGCTGATCGTCACCAGGTCGCGGTCGCCGTCGATCGTCTCGGCGCGGAAGACGCGCCGCTCAACGGCAACGCCCGGAAGCAGCGCCCGCATCCGCCCGCGGACGATTGCGGCGATCGCCGCGTCACCCCGCGAGCCAGGCCGGCGACGGGGCGCGGCGTCGGCAAGCCGGCCGGCGTCGGCAACGACGCGCGCCGGCTGGAAGGCATCAGGCGCGAACGTCGTACGCAGCGGCTCCGGGCGATTCTCGAGCGAGAACGCCACGACGATCAGGGCGAGCAGTACGGGAAGCACCGCAGCGCGGAGGACGCGCAGGTCGAGCATCGGCGCCCGGGAGGGTAGAGCGGCCGTACCCTTGCCGCTGAGACCGATGGCCGACCGCCAGCCCCGCATCCTGCTCGTCGACGACGAGCAGCCGATTCAGGACCTGCTCTCGTTCCCGCTGCGCAAGGACGGGTACGAGGTCGTGCAGGTGACCGACGGCCTCGACGCGATCCGGCGCTTCGGTGAGCAGGTCTTCGATCTCGTGGTCCTCGACGTGATGCTCCCGGGGATGGATGGCCTGGAGGTCTGTCGCTGGCTGCGCGCCCGCAGCGCGGTCCCGATCATCATGCTGACGGCCAAGTCCGACGAGATCGACACGGTCGTCGGACTGGAACTCGGAGCCGACGACTACATCACCAAGCCGTTCTCGGTCCGCGAATTCCGCAGCCGCGTCCGCGCCGCGCTGCGGCGAGCCTCGATGGCGCCAGACCGCCAGGACGACGACCAGGTCGTCGCCGTCCACGAGCTGCGGATCGACCCGAGCAAACGCAGCGTGCGCGTCCGCGAGCACGACGTTGCGCTGACCTTCGTCGAGTTCGAGATCCTCCACGCGCTCGCGGCCAACCCGGGCCGGGTCTGGACGCGTGAGCAGCTGCTGACGAGGATCTGGGGCGACAGCGCGTACCGCGACCCGCGCACGATCGACGTCCACATCCGCCACGTCCGCGAGAAGCTCGAGACCGACACCCGCGAGCCCGAGTACGTCTTCACCGTGCGCGGTGTCGGGTACCGCTTCCGCGACGTCCACGAGGACTGACGCCGTCGCATGCGGTCGATCTCCGGCCGGCTGTCGCTGCTGTTCCTCGCCGTCACCTTCGGCGCTCTGGTGATCGTCTACCTCGGCGTCGTGCCGCGGCTGGAATCGAGTCTGATCGCCGACCGCGCCGACCGCCTGCGCGAGGCATCGACCCGCCTGTCCGGTCCGATCATGACCGCGATCGACTCCGGTGCGCCGGTTCGCCGAGTCGACGCAACGGTCCGCGAGGCGGCTGACGCCGCGGCCGCGCGCGTGACGCTGCTCGGCGTCAATCGCGGCTCGTTCGGGCCCCAGCCGTTCCCGAAGTCGGACTCCTACGCCGGGATCGACACCGGCGACCTGGACTTCGTCGCGGCGACCGCGGCGATCACGAGCGGGCGGATCGAGACCGGCACCGAGTCGGGGCGGGCGGGCCGCGTCGTCGAGGCGGCACTCCCGCTGCGCTTTCTGGACCCGGAAACCGGCCGCCTGGTACTTGGCTCGGTCGTCGTCTACACGGCGTCGCTGCGCGATGTCGAGCGCAACGTCTCGGTCGTCCGCAACCGGATTCTCATCGCGGGCGTGTTTGCGCTGCTCGCTGCGCTGCTGGCCGGCTGGCTCGTCGCCCGCAGCCTCGGGCTGCGGGCCGCGCGGCTGGAACGCGCGGCGAACCAGGTCGCCCGCGGCGACTTCACGGCGCGCTTCCCGCTCGATCGCGACGACGAGCTGGGTCGCCTCGGCCGCGCTCTGGATCAGATGCAGCAGCAGCTGGCCGAGCTCGACCGCAGCCGCAAGCGCTTCATCGCCACCGCCTCGCATGAGCTGCGCACCCCGATCTTCTCGATCGGCGGCTTTCTCGAGCTGCTCGAGGACGAGGACCTCGACGACGCGACGCGTGAGCGCTTCCTCGAGCAGATCCGCGGCCAGGTCGCGCGGCTCGGGAAGCTCGCCACAGACCTGCTCGACCTGTCGCGACTGGAGACCGGCGCCGTCGCGCTGCACGTCGAGGACACCGACCTGCAGCGCCTGGCCCGCAGCGTCGCCGACGAGTTCCTGCCGGCGCTCGGTGCGCACGACTCGGCGCTGACGCTGGACCCGCAGGCTCCGCCGGCACCGCTGCGGTGCGACCCCGCCCGTGTCGGGCAGGTCCTGCGGATCCTGCTCGACAACGCGATCACGCATACACCGCCCGGGACGCCGATCTCCTTGACCGTGCGGGCCGACGACGCCGGCGCCGAGCTGCTCGTCGGCGACCGCGGCCCAGGCATCGCGCGAACCGAGATCGCACAGGTCTTCGAGCCGTTCGTGACCTCCAACGGGACGACGGGCTCGGGGCTGGGTCTGGCGATCGCGCGCGAGCTGGCCGGGCTGATGGGCGGCGAGATGCGCGTCGCCAGCAGACCGGGCACGACGACGTTCACGCTGCGCCTGCCGGCCGGCAGCGGTCCGGCCGACGGATAGGCTCGCGCTTCGTGCCGCACGCCACCGCACCGTTCGTCCTCGTCTCCCACCGCGGCCCCGTGACGTTCGACGATGACGGGTCTGTCCGGCGCGGGACGGGCGGACTGGTGACGGCGCTGACCGGCCTTGTGTCGCACCGCCGCGCTGCCTGGGTCGCCAGTGCCATGACGGACGGCGATGTCATTCGCTCGCGCGAGGCCGGCGGCGAGGCGTTCAGCGTCCGCCCACCGGGCGGCGGCGAGTACGACGTGCGACTGGTCGAGAGCAGCCCCGAGGCATACGACCGCTTCTACAACGTCTTCGCAAACCCGATGCTGTGGTTCATCCAGCACTACCTCTGGGACCTGTCGAATGCCCCGGACATCCGCCAGGCCGAGGTGGACGCCTACGAGCAGGGCTACACGGTCGTGAACGAGGACCTGGCGCGCGCTGTTTTGGATGAGCTCGAGGGCGTGGACGACGCCGTGGTGATGCTCCACGACTACCACCTCTACACGGCGCCGCGCGTGATCCGGCGGGCGCGGCCCGAGCTGCTGCTCCACCACTTCGTGCACATCCCCTGGACGCAGCCTGACGCCTGGCGCGTGCTGCCGCGCGACATGCGCGAGGACATCTACGAGGGGATCCTCTCAAACGACATCGTGGGCTTCCACACGCGGGCGTACCGGCGGAACTTCCTGCTGTGTTGCCGCGAGCTGTTCGGCCTGCCGGTGGACGAGGAGAACGGCGTGGTGCGCTTCGAGGACCGCGACGTGTGGGTGCGCGCCTACCCGCTGCCGATCTCGGCGTCGTCGTTCCAGCGCACGGCCCAGCGCCCGTCGGTGCACGAGTACGAGCGGGAAGTGCTGCGGCGGCGTCGCGAGCACCTGATCCTGCGTGTCGACCGGGCGGATCTGTCGAAGAACGTGCTGCGCGGCTTCACGGCGTTCGACATGTTCCTCGACCAGCACCCGGAGTTTCGCGAGGAGGTCACGTTCATCGCCCACCTGATCCCCTCGCGCCAGGATGTGCCCGAGTACGCCGAGTACCTGGAGAAGATCGAGGCGTTGGTGGCGGTCGTGAACCACCGCCACGGAACGACCGACTGGATGCCGATCGACCTGCGGTTGCGCGAGAACCTGGAGGAGGCGATCGCCGGCTACAAGCACTACGACCTGCTGATCGTGAACGCGATGTTCGACGGGATGAACCTCGTGGCGAAGGAGGGGCCGCTCGTGAACGAGCGCCACGGGGTGTCGCTGCTGAGCGAGAACACGGGCGCGCACGAGGAGCTGGGCGAGTACTCGCTGTCGGTGAACCCATTCGACGTGCAGGAGCAGGCGGACGCGATCTTCAGGGCTCTGACCATGTCGGCCGAGGAGCGCTCGTGGCGCGCGGAGGGCCTGAAGCGGATCATCCGCGAGCGCGACCCGGGCGACTGGATCGACGACCAACTCCGCGACATCGAGGCAAAGCGCGCGGGCGAGCGGGTCACTCCCTAGACCCTATGGCTGGTCGCCCGGTGTGGGTTGACTGCCGAAGCTGTTGGCCGGACGCTCCTCGCGGGGGTTTGTCTGGCCGGAGAGAAGGCTCCGGCTGACCCCAGATCAGTGAGGAGGTCCGGCCATGGCTGGAACTGTGACGTTTGTGGGGCTTGATGTCCATGCCCGTTCGACGGATGCGGCGGCGATCG
>JBBRFO010000049.1:0-19890 GCA_038224135.1 Solirubrobacterales bacterium | reverse complement strand
GCGTCGCGTTGACCTCGTCGCAGCGCGCTTCGAGCCAGTCGATCTGCTCGGCACGGACGCGCAGGCGCGTGCGCTGCGCCGCCTCGCTGCCGGGCTCGGGCTCGGGCACCGACAGGTCGGCGCCCACGTCGAACAGGTCGTTCTGGATGCTGCGCAGCCAGCTCGCGTAGGCGGCCGGCAGCGTCGTCGTGGTCAGCGCCACACCGATCTGCGCGTTGAGCTCGTCGACGTCGCCGTAGGCCTCGATCCGCGGATGCGTCTTGGGCACGCGCGACATGTCACCCAGATGCGTCTCGCCGGCGTCGCCCAGTCGCGTGTAGATGCGGGTGAGATTGACGGTCACGCGACGAGCGTACCCGGCGCGCTAGGGTGATCGCGTTCAAGGTCGGTGGTCAAGGGAAGTCCGGTGCGACACCGGCGCGGACCCGCCACTGTGACCGGGGGAGCCCCCCGCAGGCGCCGCTCGCGGCGCAGCCACTGGACCGGCATTCGCTGGGACGGGAAGGCGCGGAGGGAGTGCCCGGAAGCCAGGAGACCTGCCTCCGGCCATCAAGCACATACGCCCTCGTGGAAAGGGGTGGCTTCATGTTCCGACGTACTCGTGGACTCCTGCTCGGAGCCCTGCTCGTCCTTCTGGTCCTGCCGTCGCAGGTCCTCGCCCTGACGCAGCCGCCGGCGCCCGCGCCGGTCACCGGCAACGTGCGGATCGAAGGCCCGACCCGCACGTTGTTCGATGGCCCCGTGACGACCGCTGTCCGGACGTTCGACTTCACCGGCGGCAGCGCCGCGTCGACCTGTGACGGCACCGCTGCGACCGGCGGTCCGAGCCTGACGCCGGTCGTCACCCGCGGCGCCGCGATCTCCAAGGCGATCAGCGACGGCCTCAGCGCCGCCGGCACGTTCGGCCAGTTCGGTGCGTCGTTCACGTCGATCGACGGCGAGAACGTTGGGTACGACGCGGTCTCCGGTGCGTACCTGATCGAGTTCCTCAACGGGCAGTCGTCGATGCTGGGCGCCTGCAGCGAGCAGCTCCACGACGGCGACGACGCGGTCTTCGGCTACGGCGCCTACGGAGCGCGGCTGCTGAAGCTCACCGCTCCCGCCACGGCCGCACCCGGCCAGGCGATCACGGGCGTCGTCAGCCACGCGGACGACGGGACGAGGGTCGCCGGGGCGACACTCGGCGCGGCGACCTCGGGCGCGGACGGCAGCGTCGCGATCGGGCCGTTCGCCGACCGCGGGAATCACGATGTCAAGGCGGAGAAGACCGGCGACATCCGGTCCAATCGCCTGCGTGTGTGCGTCACGGACGGCGCCGACGGCTTTTGCGGCACCGTGAAGCCGGGAGCCCCACCGGCCCCGGCTCCAATCGAGGCGCCGGCACCGCCCGCTGCGCCTGACACGGCTCCGGCATTGCCGACGATCGGCGTCCTCGCCGAGCAGGCGAGGTTCACGGTGGCCAAGGCGCCGCGCGAGCTGAAGGGCACCGTCGCGGCGGACGCCTCGGGCCTGCACGACGTGCTGCTGAGCATGACGCGGCGCAGCGGCAGGCGCTGCGAGCGCTACGACGGCGCCCGCGAGGCGTGGGTCAGGCTGTCGCCCTGCGGCGCCGAACACGGCGTGTTCTTCTCCGTCGGCGCCAGGCCGGACTGGAGCTACCTGCTGCCGCAGGCACTGACGCGGGGGCGCTACGTCCTGGACGTGCGCACGGTCGACGGCGCCGGCAACGTGACCCGCGGTGCCAATCGCGGAACGACCGGCGCACCTCGCACGCGCGTCGTCTTCTTCGTCCGCTGAGCTGATGTCGCGCCGATCGCTCAGCGTCCCGCTCGCCACACTCGCGCTCCTCTGCGCGGGCTGCTCCGTCGGGCCGGGAAGCCGCTCGGGCGACCCGGTGTCGCTGACGGTCACGAGGGACTTCGGTCGGACGACGGTCGTCGCGGAGTCGAAGGCGAAGGCGCCGTCGTCGGAGACGGTGATGCGCGTGCTCCAGCGCCGCGTGCCGCGGGTGACGACGCGCTACGGCGGCGGCTTCGTCCAGAGCATCAACGGGCTCACCGGCGGCACCCAGGGCGGCAAGCCGGTCGACTGGTTCTACTTCGTGAACGGCAGCGAGGCGCTCAAGGGGGCCGCGGCGACGAAGGTCCGGGGCGGCGACGTGATCTGGTGGGACCGTCGCGACTGGAGCGCCGGGAACAGCGTGCCGGCCGTCGTCGGATCGTTCCCCGAGCCGTTCCTGCACGGCCCCGCGACGGCCAAGCGCCTGCCGGTACGGGTCGAGTGCATCGACGCCGGGTCGCCGGCCTGTGCCGCCGTCGCCAAGCAGCTCGTCGGGCTCGGCGTCCCGGCGTCGCGCGGGACCCTGCGCTCGTCGTTCACGCAGGACACGCTGCGCGTGCTGGTCGGTCCGTGGGTCGCGGTCAGCGAGGACGACGCGCTGCGCCGGATCGAGGACGGCCCGGGCGCGAGCGGTGTCTACGCCGAGCCGCAGAACGGCGGTCGCGCGCTGGCGCTGGACGATCCCGGCGGCCACGCGGTGCGCACCCTCGGCGCCGGCGCCGGGCTGATCGCCGCAACGGCGGTCAAGGACCAGCCGCCGGTCTGGGTCGTCAGCGGCACCGACGACGCGGGCGTCGAGGCGGCCGCGCGGGCGTTCCGCCGCGAGGACCTCGCGGGGCACTTCGCGGTGGCGATCGACGGCGGCGCCGTCGTCCCGCTGCCGGTCCAGGGCGGCGCGCCATGATCCACGCGCCGCGCGCGAGCGTGCTGCACGCGGCGCGGGCCGGCATCGCGGCGGCCTACGGCGGCGCGCTTGTCGTGCTCGCGCTGAGCTTCGACCATCCGCTGGTGCTGGCGGCGCTCGCCGGGATCGTGCTCGCCGCCGCGAGCGGCGCCGGCGTCGGGCGGCAGGTCGCGCGTGCTGCGGCGTTCGCACTGCCGCTGGCGGTGATGATCGCGATCGTCAACGCGCTCGTCGTGCGGCAGGGACTGACCGTGCTGCTGCGCCTGGGAGAGGCCGGGCCGCTGGGGCAGGTCGACATCACGCTCGAGGCGCTGGTCTACGGAATGGTCCTCGGACTGCGCGTCGTGCTCGTCGGGATGGCGTGCGCGCTCGCGGCGGCGACGGTCGATCCCGACGAGCTGCTGCGGGCGCTGCGACCGCTCTCGTTCCGCTCAGCGCTGACGGCGGCGCTGGCGACGCGGATGGTCCCGGTCCTGACCCGCGACGCGCGGCGCATGCACGAGGCCCGCCGCTGCCGGCCCGATGGCGGCGGCAGCCCGAACGCCGCCCGGATCGCACTCGTCCGGGCGGTGACGACGAATGCGCTGGACCGCGCCGTCGACGTCGCGGCGACGCTGGAGCTGCGCGGATACGGCGCGCGGACCGCCGTCGCGCGCGGCGTGCGGCGCCCGTATTCACGCCACGACGCCGCCGTCGGGGCGGCGGCCGCCGGGCTCCTGCTCGTCGGCCTCGGCGCGCGCCTGGCAGGCGTCGCAGCGGTCGACGCGTATCCGCGGATCAGTCTGTCGACCGGCGCGACCGAACTGCTGCTCGTGGTCCTGCTGGCGGCGATCGCGCTGCTGCCGTTCACCGATCGCCGGGGGATCGAGCGATGAGCGCGCTCGCCTTCGAGAACGTCACCTACACCTATCCGGGCGCCAGCGCGCCGGCGCTGCGCGACATCTCGCTGACGATCGAGCCCGGCGCCTTCGTCGTGCTCGCGGGCCTGTCGGCGTCGGGCAAGTCGACGCTGATCCGCGCCGGCTGCGGCCTCGTGCCGCACTTCCACGGCGGGGTCGCTGCGGGCACCGTCCGCGTCGGCCCGCTCGACACGCGCGAACACGGCCCTGGAGAGCTCAGCGCCCACTGCGGCACGCTGCTCCAGGACCCCGAGACGCAGGTCGTGATGAACGCCGTCCGCAGCGAGATCGCGCTGCCGCTGGAGTACCGCGGCCTGGATGCGGCGGCCGTCGCGCGCGGGGTCGAGGAGGCGGCGCTGGCGCTCGGTGTCGCGCACCTGCTCGATCGCCCGACGCACGAGCTGTCCGGCGGGGAACTGCAGCGCGTCGCGCTTGCCGCCGCGATCGCCCCGCGGCCGCCGCTCGTCCTGCTCGACGAGCAGACCTCGCAGCTCGACCCGGTCGCCGGCGACGAGCTGATCTGGCTGCTGCGGCGACTGAACGAGGAGTGGGGGACGGCGGTCGTCGTCGCCGAGCACCGGCTCGAGCGCTGCCTGGCGCACGCCGACCGGGTCATCGTCCTCGACGCGGGCGCGGTCGTCTGCGACGCCGCGCCTGAGGCGATGCTCGACTGGGCCGCACAGCATGCGCCGGCCTTGCAGACGCCGGCCGCGCGCCTGATCGCCCGGGCCGGCCTGCGTCCGGCGCCCGCCGGCGTCAAACAGGCGCGCGCGACGCTGCGCTCGCACGGGCTGCTGGAGCCGCAGCCGGCTCCGGTGCCGCGCGAACCACAGCCTCGCCGCCGCCTGCTCCGCCGTCGCGCCGATGCGGCGCCGGCCGCGCTGCGCGCCCGCGGCGTCTGGCACGAGCTGCGCGGCGGCCGGGCGATTCTGCGCGGCGTCGACGTCACGATCGCCCCGGGCGAGCGGGTCGCGCTGATGGGCCGCAACGGGGCCGGCAAGTCGACGCTGCTGCGCCACCTGGCCGGCCTGCAGGAGCCGACGCGCGGCACGGTCGACGCGGCCGGCCGCGTTGCGCTGCTCCTGCAGCATCCCGGTGACTACCTCGTCCGCGAGCGCGTCGGCGATGAGGTCGATGCGACGGCGCTGGATGCCGCTGGACTGACGATGCAGGCCGACAACCACCCGCGCGATCTGTCCGGCGGCGAGCGCCAGCGGCTGGCGCTGGCGATCGTCCTCGGCGGGGATGACACGCCGGCCGCGGTCCTGCTCGACGAGCCGACGCGCGGCATGGACCGCGCGGTCAAGGGCGACCTGACCGAGCGCCTGCGCGACCTGTCCGCCCGCGGCGTCGCCGTGATCGTCGCCACGCACGATGCCGAGTTCGCGGCGGCAACCTGCGATCGCGTGATCCTGCTGGCCGACGGCGCGCCGATCGCCGATGCCCCGACGGCCGCCGTCCTCAGCGGCGGATGGCACTTCGCGACCGAGTGCGCGCGCGTCCTCGGCGGCTCCAACGATCCGGACGACCCGGCGCTGCTGCCCGAGGCCGGCGGCGCGCTGCTGCGCTCGCGGATGATCACGGAGGTGCGCGCGTGAGCTGGGCACTCGCCGCGCTGGTGATCCTCGGCGCCTGCCTGGCCTGCGGGTTCGCCTGGTACGAGCGGACGGCGCCGAACTCGCGCATGCTCGCGCTGGTCGCGACGCTGGCGGCGCTGGCGGCGATCGGCCGCGTCGCGTTCGCGCCGATCCCCAACGTCAAGCCGACGACCGACATCGTGCTGATCGCCGGGTTCGCGCTCGGCGCGGCGCCCGGCTTCACGATCGGCGCCGTCGCCGCGCTGGCGTCCAACATCGTCTTCGGCCAGGGGCCCTGGACGCCGTGGCAGATGGTCGCCTGGGGCGTCGTCGGGCTGGCCGGCGCCGGCCTTGGCGCGCTGACCGGCCGGCACATCGGCCGCGTCCCGCTGGCCCTCGCCTGCGGCCTGATGGGGCTCGTCTTCGGCGCGATCATGGATCTGTCGGTCTGGGTCAGTTACACCGGCGACCCGACGATCGGCCAGTACGTCGCGATCGCCGGCGTGTCGCTGCCGTTCAACGTCGCGCACGGGGTCGGCAACGTCGTCTTCGCACTGGCGTTCGGGCCGCTGCTGGTGCGCGCGCTGCTGCGCTACCGCGCTCGACTCGACGTGACGTGGCTGCCGTTGCCTGCCCCCGCCGGCTCGGCGACGCTTGTGCTCCTTGCGCTGCTGTCCGTCGCCGCGCTCGGCGGTCCGGGCGCCGAGCCGGCCGCCGCGTCGGCGCGCGGTAACGCCGCGACATACCTCCTGCGCTCGCAGAACGCCGACGGTGGCTGGGGCGCGGCACCCGGCGCCGGCACCAGCGCGCTGGTCAGCTCCTGGTCGGTGATCGGCCTCGCCGCGGCCGGTCGCGATCCGGGTCGCGTACGTCACGGTGGGCGCTCGGCCTGCAGCCGCGTCCGCCTGCAGTTGCGCGGCATGACCGCCACGGGCGACCTCGAGCGAACGGCACTCGCGCTGCGCGCCTGC
Source organism: Solirubrobacterales bacterium (assembly GCA_038224135.1). Taxonomy (GTDB): domain Bacteria; phylum Actinomycetota; class Thermoleophilia; order Solirubrobacterales; family Solirubrobacteraceae; genus F1-60-MAGs163. Next base: position 13,700 of record JBBRFO010000049.1, on the reverse strand, counting down.
GGGCGGGTGCCGGGCTCGCTGACCGCACGGATCGCCGGCCGCCAGGACCGCACGGGCTCGGTCGGCGGGCTCGTCAACCTGACGTCGTTCGGCGTCCTGGCGCTGCGCGCCGGCGGGCTTCCCGCGGGCGACCGTCGCCTGCGCCGCGGGGTCGCGTGGATCGCTGCCCGCCAGCACGCCGACGGCGGTTTCGGCCTGACCGGCTCCGGCCCGAGCGGTGCCGACGACACCGGCGCGGCGCTGCAGGCTCTGGCGGCCGTCCGCGGGCGCGGCGACCGGGCCGTGCGCCGCGCCGCCGCGCACCTGCGCCGGACCCAGAACGCCGACGGCGGCTACGCGCTGCAGACCGGCGGGCGCTCGAACGCCCAGTCGACCGCGTTCGCCGCCCAGGGACTGCTCGCGGCGGGCATCGATCCCGAGGCGCTGCACCGCCGCGGCGCCCGCTCGCCGCTCGCCTACCTGCGCTCGCTCCAGCACCGCAACGGCCTCCTGCGCTACTCGCGGACACTGGTGCAGACGCCCGTCTGGGTGACGGCGCAGGCGCTGGCCGCGCTGGCCCGGCGTCCGCTGCCGATCGCGTTCCGCCGCTGAGCAGCGCACCGACCGCCGATCTCCTCCGCGATGTACTAGCCTGCGGCCGCTCATGCGACTCGCCGTCCCCAAGGAGACCGCAGCGGGCGAGCATCGTGTCGGCCTCGTGCCCGAGGTCGTCAAGAAGCTCTCCGCGCGCGGCGTCGAGATCCTCGTCGAGCGCGGGGCCGGCGACGGCGCCCTGATCCCCGACCAGGCCTACGTCGAGGCGGGCGGCCAGCTCGCTGACGCGGCGCAGATCTGGTCGGCCGATGCCGTCGTCACGATCGCACCGCCGCGCGCCGATCAGATCGCGCAGATGACGCGCGGCGCGGTGCTGATCGGCTTCCTTGCGCCGCTGTCGAGCCCGGCCACGACGGTCGCCACGCGCGACGCGGGGATCACGGCGCTGGCGATGGAGTCGATCCCGCGGATCTCGCGCGCGCAGTCGATGGACGCGCTGTCCTCGCAGGCGAACGTCGCCGGCTACGAGTCGGTGATCCTGGCGGCCGAGCACCTGGGTCGCTTCTTCCCGATGCTGATGACCGCCGCGGGCACGATCCCGCCGGCCAAGGTGCTGGTGCTCGGCGTCGGCGTCGCGGGCCTGCAGGCGCTGGCGACGGCGCGGCGCCTGGGTGCGGTCACGACCGGCTACGACGTACGGCCCGAGGTCGGCGAGCAGGTCGAGTCGCTCGGCGCGAGCTTCCTGGACCTCGGCATCTCGGCCGCCGGTGAGGGCGGCTACGCGCGCGAGCTGACCGCCGAGGAGCGCGCCGCGCAGCAGCAGGCGCTGACTGATGCGATCAAGAGCTTCGACGTCGTCATCACGACGGCGCTCGTCCCCGGCCGCCCGGCGCCGAAGCTCGTCACGGCCGAGGCGGTCGAGGGAATGAAGCCCGGCTCGGTGATCATCGACCTCGCGGGGGAGACCGGCGGCAACTGCGAGCTGACCGAGCCCGGCCAGGTCGCCGTCAAGCTTGGCGTAACCATCGTCAGCCCGCTCAACCTGCCGGCGCAGATGGCCGAGCACGCCTCGCAGCTCTACGCGCGCAACGTCCTGTCGCTGCTCGACCTGATCGTGCCGAAGACGGAGGAGGGCGCGGCGCCCGCGATCCACCTGGACTTCGACGACGAGATCGTCGCCGGCGCGTGCATCACCCGTGACGGCCAGATCCTGCATGAGGCCGCCAAGGCCACGGTCGAGAAGGGCTAGCGCATGTTCGTCACCAATCTCGCGATCCTCGTCGTCTCCGGGTTCCTCGGGTTCGCCGTGATCTCCAAGGTTCCCAACACGCTGCACACGCCGCTGATGTCGGGCACCAACGCGATCCACGGCATCGTCCTGCTCGGCGGCCTGATCGTGCTCGGCCTGGGCACCGACCTCGGCGCGTTCACGAAGCTGATCCTCGTCGTGGCGATCGCCTTCGGGACGATCAACGTCGTCGGCGGCTTCCTGGTGACCGACCGGATGCTGGAGATGTTCAAGAGCAAGCCGGATCCGCCCAAGGACGCGGAGGACGGCTCGTCATGACGCTTGCGACGAGCTTTCTGCACGATCAGGACTTCATCGACATCCTGTACATCGTCGCCTTCGGCCTGTTCATCTATGGCCTGATGGGGCTGACCGGGCCGCGCACCGCCGTTCGCGGCAATCGCATCGCTGCCGTCGGCATGGCGATCGCCGTGCTCGCGACGTTCCTCTTCGAGGGGATGGGCAACTGGGGCCTGATCATCCTCGGCATCGCCGTCGGCACCGCCGTCGGCGTGCCGTCGGCGCGCCAGGTGAAGATGACGCAGATCCCGCAGATGGTCGCGCTGTTCAACGGCGTCGGGGGTGGCGCGGTCGCGCTGATCGCCTGGGCCGAGTTCATCGAGACCGACGGCTTCGATGGGCTGAAGCTGACGTTCGTGATCCCGTCGCTGTTCGCCGCGATCATCGGCTCGGTGTCGTTCTGGGGCTCGCTGATCGCCTTCGGCAAGCTCCAGGAGACGATCCCCGGCAGGCCGATCGGCCTACCCGGCCGCGGTCAGCAGCTGCTGAACCTCGCCCTGCTGCTGGTCGCCGTCGCCTGCGCGATCGCGATCGCCTCCGGCAGCACCGCGGGCGCGCTGATGGTCGTGCTGCTGCTCGCCGCGGCGGTGCTGGGCCTGTTCGTCGTCCTGCCGATCGGCGGCGCCGACATGCCGGTCGTGATCTCGCTGCTGAACGCGTTCACGGGCCTGTCGGCCGCCGCGACCGGCCTGGCGCTGAACAACACGGCGCTGATCGTCGCGGGCATGATCGTCGGTGCGTCGGGCACGATCCTGACGCGGCTGATGGCCGAGGCGATGAACCGCTCGATCCCCTCGATCATCGCCGGCGGCTTCGGCGGCGGCGGGGCGATCGAGGGTGCAGTGGGCGCGGGCGAGCACGGCGGAACCGTGCGAGCGACGAGCGCCGCCGACGCGGCGATCCAGATGGCGTACGCGCGCCAGGTCGTGATCGTCCCCGGGTACGGCATGGCCGTCGCCCAGGCCCAGCACGCAGTTCGCGAGCTCGCGCGCGAACTGGAGAAGCGCGGCGTCGAGGTCAAGTACGCGATTCACCCGGTCGCCGGCCGCATGCCGGGCCACATGAACGTCCTGCTGGCCGAGGCCGACGTGCCGTACGACCAGCTCAAGGAGATGGACGACATCAACCCCGAGTTCCCGCGCACCGACGTCGCGCTGGTGATCGGGGCCAACGACGTCACCAACCCCGCGGCCAACACGAATCCGCAGTCGCCGATCTACGGCATGCCGATCCTCAACGTCAACCAGGCCAAGTCGGTCATCGTGCTGAAGCGGTCGATGAACCCCGGCTTTGCGGGGATCGAGAACGAGCTCTACTTCGAGCCGATGACCTCGATGCTGTTCGGCGACGCGAAGGCGTCCGTCGCCGACATCACCAAGGAACTGGCCGAGCTGTAGGGGCGAGCGCCACTCGGCCAGGCGGTCTTCGAGCCGGGCTGTCCGCAGGAGGCTGCGCGCGACCCCCGGTTCCTCGGCCAGATGCTCGCCGCTGTGCGAGGCGTTCCTACGTCGCTGTCGCTGCCCCGCTCAGCGGTGATGGCGATCGGCGCTCGATCGGCGTAGGCTCGCGGATGCCGTGATCCTGCCGCTTCCCGCACTGCTCGCGGTGACGCTGATCGTGCTCGGCGTGATGTTCGCCGGGTTCGCCGGTCCGCCCGCATCCCGTCCCCGCCCGCTGCTGGCGTGGGTCCTGTTCGCCGTCGGATTCGGCGGCCTCGTGCTGACGGGATGGCTGCTGTACACGCGTCAGACGCGGCTCGACTCGCTCGTCGCCGCCGCGTCGGCGTGCTGTCTGGCACTCAGCGCGCGCTTCCTGCGCGAGCCGCCCAAGGACGAGGCGGAGATCCGGCTCGGCGACGGGCCGAAACCCCGGCCGCCCGAGCCGCCGCAGCCGGACATCCCGCGCAAGCCGTGGGACTGGGGCGACTTCGATCGCGCCCGCGATCGCTGGAGCGGGCCGGGCGAGCGCGAGGGTGCCGGCCGGTATGACGGCGGCTGACCGGCAAGCTCGATGACGTTTCCTCCCGCATAGCGCGACAAATCGTCATCGAGGTCCGAATCGTCGGGGGTGAGCCTCAGTGCCCCGGCGCGAACGCCGGATCGTCCTCGTGCTCGCGGAAGAACGCCGTGATGACGGGCGCGTAGGACTCGAATCGCGGGCACGACAGGCCGGCCGCGCCGAGCACGGCCTGCGCATTGGTCGTGTCGAAGCTCACCGGGTGATTCATGTAGACGAGCGCCTCGCGCGGCATGCCGGCGAGCAGCGCCCGCACGGGTCGCAGCCGCATCGCGCGGTCGAGCAGCGGCGCCGGCAGGCGCAGGCGCGGCGAGCGACCGGCGTAGGCCTGGGCGAGCACGCGCAGCAACCGGTCGGCGGTCAGCGGCTCGGGGTCGGTCAGATGGAATGTTCGCCCGATCGCGTCCGGCAGTCGTGACCCGACGGCGAGCGCGTCGACGACGAAGTCGACCGGGACGACATTGAACGGGGCCGCACCGGCGCCGATCCGCGGGACCGGCAGATGCAGGCGCTCGCACAACGCCACCAGGCGCAGCATGTAGTACGGCCCGTCGAACTTCTGCGTCTCGCCGCTCTGCGAGTCGCCGACGACGATCGCCGGGCGCCAGATCGCCGTCGGCACGTCGGCCATCGCCCCGCGCACGATCACCTCGGCCGCGAACTTCGTCGACTCGTAGTGGTTCTTGAAGCTCTGGCCGGCCGCCAGATCGCCCTCCATGACGAGCCCGGAGCGCTCGCCCGCGGTGTACGCGGTCGAGACGTAGTCCAGGCGCTGCAGCTGCGGACAGGCGCGGCAGAACGCGACCACGTGCTCGGTTCCCAGCACGTTGACCCGCTCGGCGATCGCCGGCGCCACCGCCAGGTCGTAGATCGCGGCGAGGTGCATCACGTGGGTCACGTCGGCCGCCAGTCGCGCATGCCGCGCATCGGGCAGGCCCAGGCGCCGCCGCCCGATGTCGCCGGTCACGACCTCGATGCGCCGCCCGCCCGCCAGCCGCACGGCAACCTCCTGTGCACGTCCGGCCATGCGCGGCTCGACGAGCACGATCACGCGGCTCTCGGGCTCGTCGTTGAGCAGCCGGGCGACGAGCCGGGTGCCGATGAAGCCGGGGAATCCGGTCAGCAGAATCGTGCGAACGGGCATGCGGGCGCGCATGGTAGAGCCGTGCACCCGGCGGGCCGCGCCGCGGTCCCTGCGACAATGGCCGCGCATGATCCCCCGCGAACAGGCGCTCACCTCGCTCGCGGCCGATGCGTTCGACGTCGTCGTGATCGGTGGTGGCATCACCGGTGCCGGCTGCGCGCTGGACGCCGCGGCCCGCGGGTATTCGGTCGCCCTCGTCGAGAAGGGCGATTACGCCGGCGGCACCTCCAGTCGCTCCTCGAAGCTCGTCCACGGCGGGCTGCGCTACCTGCAGAACTTCGACCTCGGCCTGGTCCGCGAGGCGCTGCTGGAGCGTCAGCTGATGGTCAAGCTGGCGCCGCACCTCGTCAAGCCGCTGCCGCTCGTCGTCGCCGCGTTTGACGGCAAGCGGCTGGATCGCGCCACCGGCGTCGGCCTCAACCTGTACGACGTGATGTCCGTCGACAAGCTTCGCGGGCGGCGCAAGAAGGCCCAGCAGGAGGAGTTCGCCGACTGGGCGCCCGAGCGCCACCGCACGATCAGCGGTGAGGAAGTCGTCGAGCACCTGCCGGCGCTCGTGGGGCGCGAGCCGACCTCCGGATATCTCTTCTACGACTGCCAGACCGACGACGCGCGGCTCGTGCTGACCGTCCTGCGCGAGGCGCAGCGGTTCGGCGCCGTCTGCGCGAACCGCTGCGAGGTGCTGGAGCTGATCCAGGACGAGCTCGTCACCGGCGGGCCGGCGCGCGCCGCCGGAGTGCGGGTGCGCGACTCCGAGACCGGCACGGTGTTCGAGCTGCGTGCCGACAATGTCATCAACGCCACGGGCGTCTGGGCCGACCGCATCCGACCGGACGAGCTCCATGACGAGGCCGAGGTGCCCGTCATCAAGCCCAGCCGCGGCACACACATCGTGCTGACGCAGGAGCAGATCCCGCTGAGCAGCGGCGCGATCGTGCCGGCCGGGGGAGGGCGCTTCATCTTCGCGCTGCCGTGGCTTGGCCGCACGCTGATCGGCACGACCGACGACGACGTCGACCTGACCGAGTTCGACCACGTCCGCGCGGCGGCCGACGACGTCGCGTACCTGCTCGAGGCGACCAACGCGTTCTTCGGCACCGAGCTGACCGCTGATGACATCTGCGGCACGTTCGCCGGTGTGCGGCCGCTGATCTCGACGGGTGACCCGAAGAAGTCCGTCGACATCTCGCGGAAGGCCGAGCTGTACGAGACCAGCAGCGGCATGATCACGATCACCGGCGGCAAGCTGACGACGTGGCGGCGCATGGCGAAGTCGGCCGTCGACCGGATGGTCGACCGCGACGCGCGCGACGCGCCGTGCCGCACACACGAGATCCCGCTCGGGCAGGCCGTCGACCCGGACGAGCTGCCGCGCATCGAAGGCGTCCCGCCGGATGCCTACGAGCGACTTGCAGGCCGCTACGGCCACGTCGCGCACGAGGTCCTCGCGATCGCCGCCGAGCGCGGCGAGCTGGCCCAGCCGATCGTCGCCGACGCACCGCCCGAACTGCTGGCCGAGGTCGTCTTCGCCGCGCGGCGCGAGCAGGCTCGAAGCATCGGCGATGCGCTGCTGCGGCGCTCGCGACTCGGTCTGCTGGCGGCCGCGGCCACCGTCGATCCGGTCGTCACCGAGCGCGTCGCCCGCGCGATGGCGCCGGAGCTCGGATGGGATGAGGAGCGGATCGCCGCCGAGATCCGCGCCTACGTGGACGAGGTTGCAGCCGAGGGCCTGATCGCCGCCGACATCATCGCGACCGCCGCGTGAGGCGCTCCGCGATCAGCCGTCGCGCCGCGGTCGCGGCGCTCGCCGCGGCGCTGCTGGCACCTTCCGGCGCGGCCGCGCAGCGCTCCGGCGGCTCGTTCTTCGCCGGCGCGCCGGTCGATGGCCCGAGCGCCGACGTGCTCGCGGTCGGCGACCTGTCGATCGCGCGCGACGGCACCGGCGCCGTCGCCTACACGCGCCGCGACGAGGGCCTGGCCCATCCGTTCGTCGGGGTGCTCGACGGCGGCACGGTGAAGTCGGTCGGTCGCGTCGATCCCGGCCTGCCCGGCATCGTCGGCAAGCCGGTGCTGGGAGCGTCGGACGGCGGTCGCCTGGTCGTGGCGTGGGCGACGGGCGACGGCGTCTATGCAGCGGTGCGGCCGGCGACCGGGCAGCCGTTCGGCCCGCCGCTGCTCGTCGCACCCGGCGGCGCCGATCCGAGCGTCGACCTCGCCGTCAGCGGGCTCGGATACCTCGTCTGGGCTCGCGCCGGCGAGATCGAAGCCGCCTACCTGCCGCGCGGTGCGACGACCTTCACGCCGATCCCGGGGGTGCTCGACGGCGGTGACGCCGGCGCCGGATCGCTGCGCCCGCGCGTCGTCGCCGCGGCCGACGGCATCGGCCTGGCCGTCTGGGGCGAGCGCGACGCCAGCGGCCGCTCGCACATCGTCGCGCGCCGGCTCGTCCGCGGGCAGCCATCAGCGGTCAGCGCGGACGCGACGATCGATCCGGGCGGCTCGGCCGACACACCGGACGTCGCGATCGCCGACGATTCGAGCTTCGCCTGGGTCGCCTTCCGCGAAGCGCTGGACGACGGCGCCGGCGGGACGGCCGTGCGCGCTGTCGCGCGCCGGCTGCGCGGGTCGGCCTTCGACGCGCCCGTCGGCCTGGAGCCCAGCCCCGTCGCCGGCCCGTCGGGAGCGCCGCGGGTCGGCCTCAACGGCCGCACGCTGGGGATGCTGACCGTCGGCGCCGCGGGTGGGGGCGTCTTCACGAGCGTCGCCCGCGACGACGCGCCCGAGCCGCAACTGGTCGCCGGCCCGGTGCTGCTGGGCGCGAGCCCCGGACCGGACCCCAGCCCGGTCGGGACGTTCGCCGAGAATCAGCAGGGCCTCGTCGCATGGTTCACGGCGGCCGGTCCGGGCAGCCCGATCGACGTCCGCGCCCGCACCCTGGAGGACGACCCGAGTGCCGGGCAGCTGCCGCCGTTCGCGCCTGAGGCGATCCTGTCCGACCCCGCACTGGGCCCGGTCGATCCGGCCGCCGGACTCGACGCCGACGGGACCCGCGCCGGGGACGTCGCCGTCGCGTTCGTCCAGAACGGCGTCGACGGGCGGCGACTCGTCGTCGCCGTCTACGACCGCGCGCCGGGCGTGCCGGCGCTGAACACGACCTCCAACTGGCGCTCGCGCGCGCGGCCGGACCTCGTCTGGTCGCCGGCGTTCGATCTGTGGGGCCCGGTGAGCTACCAGGTGCTGCTCGACGGCCTGCCGTACGCGACGACCACGACGCCGCTCTACAGCCCGCCGCTGCCGATCGCCGACGGCACGCATTCCTGGCAGGTCATCGCCACCGACCGTCGCGGGCAGGTCGCGCGGTCATTGTCCGGCACGTTCCGCGTCGACGTGACGCCGCCCGTCCTGACCTCGTCGTTCAGTGGCCAGCGGATCGCCGGCAAGCCGCTCAAGCTGCGGCTCGGCGCCTCTGACCTGGGCAGCCCCGCCGGCTCCGGACTCGCACAGCTGCGTGTCGACTGGGGCGACGGCTCGCTGCCGACCGTGTCGTTCCAGCGCGCCATCACGCTCGAGCACCGCTACCTCCGGGGGACGTGGGTGGCCCGCCTCAGCGCGACCGATCACGCCGGCAACCCGGTCGTGCGGGAATGGACCCTGATCATCAAGAAGCCGAAGAAGCCGAAGAAGAAGAAGAAGGGCAAGCACGGCAAGACGCCGGCGACGACGAAGCCACCGGCATCGGGCACGCCGACCGGCGGGACAGCCCCGGGCGTGGGATGAGCGAGCCCCTGCAGCCGCTCCAGCCGGCGGCGGCGCCCAGCAGCGCGGCCGAGTTCGTCGCCGGACTCGGGCTCGACGCGGCGTCGCCGCACGCGGATCGCCCGCGCGTCGTCGCGGCGATGATCGGCGCCGCCGACGGGCGCGCCACGGTCGACGGTGGCGCCTCGGGCCTCGGCAGTCCGGCCGACCGCGATGTGCTGCGCGAACTGCGCACCGCCTGCGACGCACTGCTCGTCGGGCCCGGCACGCTGATCGCCGAGCAGTACGCGACCGTGCTCGATCCGCCGCAGCGCGAGCGGCGCCTGGAACGCGGCCGCTGCGCCGAGCCGCTGGTCGCGACGATCACGCGCAGCGGCGATGCACGGCTTGCACAGGTCCCGCTGTTCGCCGAGCCCGAACTGCGCGTCCAGGTGTACACGGAGGCCGATCCGCCGCCGGACCTGCAGCGCGGCGCGCAGGTGTCGGTCCAGCAGTCGCCCGCAGGATCGCTGACGCCGGCCGTCGCCCTCGCGCACCTGCACCGTGAGCGCGGTGTCCGGAGTCTGTTGTGCGAAGGGGGACCATCGCTGCTGCACGAGCTCGTCGCCGCCGGACTCGTCGACGACCTCGTCCTGACGATCGCGCCGCTGCTCATCGCCGGGGACGGGCGCAGCATCGTCAACGGCGACCGCTTCGACCCGCCGGCGCGGTTTGCACTGCGCAGCGTCCTGCGCGCGGTCGACCACTTGTTCCTGCACTACGTTCCCGCGTGATGACGACGGTCCTCGAGCTGGTCGGGCGGCGCCTGGAGCTGCTCCCGGGGCGCCCGCGGATCATGGGCATCGTCAACGCCAACCCGGACTCGTTCTCCGACAAGGTGCGCCTGCGCACGCTCGACGAGCAGGTCGCGCACGCGCTGGCGCTCGTCGCAGACGGCGCCGACCTGATCGATGTCGGCGGCGAGTCCGGCGTCACCTACACCGGCGTGACCGCCGCCGCCGAGGAGATCCGCCGCGTCGTCCCGCTGATCGAGCGGCTCAGCGCTGAAGGCGTCCTCGTCTCGGTCGACACGTGGAAGCCGCCCGTCGCGCGCGCTGCCGTCGCGGCGGGGGCGGCGATCATCAACGACGTCAGCGGGCTGGCCGACCCCGAACTCGCCGACATCGCCGCGCAGACCGGTGCCGGCCTCGTCGTGATGCACACGCGCGCGCGGCCGAAGGAGATCGACTTCGTCGACTACGGCGGTGACGTCGTCGGCGACGTCGAGCGGTTCCTGCGCGAGCGGCTGGACCTGGCGCGCGCGCGCGGGGTCGGCGAGTTCCAGCTGATCACCGATCCGGGCCCGGACTTCGCCAAGGTCCCGGGGGAGAGCGTCGCGGTCCTGCGCGAGCTCGAGCGCGTCATCGCGCTCGGCCCGCCGGTGCTGCTTCCCGTCTCGCGCAAGTACTTCGTCGGGGCGATCACCGGGCGCGATCCGGCCGATCGACTGGCCGGGACGCTGGCGGCACTTGGACACGGTGTCGCTGCGGGCGCATCGATCGTTCGCGTGCACGACGTCGGCGCGGTCGCCGACTTCCTCGCCGTCGCGCGCGTGCTCGACGGTGTCGATCCGATGCCCGACTTCGACGCTGACGACGATCGCCTGAAATGGATCCCGGCAGCGCCGCAGTGACCGTCTCGCCTGCGGGGTCGCTACCGTTCACCGGGCAACCAGTCGCCGGCCGCTGACACAACGCGGCCGGACGCCGACCGACCATCCCACACAGGAGAACCCCATGTCCGTGCTTTCCCGCGCTGTCCTCGAGGACAGCCCCCTTGCCGATCTGCACCTGATCGCGTCCGAGATCGGCATCGACGGCTACCGCCGCCTGCGCAAGGAGGACCTCGTCGAGGCCGTCCTGACGCGCCAGGGCGGCGCCCCAGCCGAGGACGCCCCCGCTGCGCGCCCGCGCCGCGCCGCCCGCAGCGCTGACGACGCCGCCGCACCGGCGGCGCGCTCACGCTCGCGCGCCCGGGGCGCCGACGATGACGACCCCGCAGCTGCGCCGCGCTCGCGCGCCCGCCGTGCCACCGGCGACGACGACGCCCCGGTGCCCGCGTCGCGTTCGCGAGCCCGTCGTGCCGATGCCGACAGCGACGCTGCGCAGCCGGCGCCGCGGTCACGCGCGCGCCGCACCGAGACCGACAGCGACGACGCGCCGCCGGCGCCGCGCTCGCGCGCGCGCCGTTCCGCCTCCGACCAGGACGGCGACACGCAGGCTCCCCGCAGCCGCGCTGGCCGCGGGGCCGACGAGGACGCCGCCGAGGCGCCCGCCCGTCGTTCGCGCCGCGAAGGCGGCGGCGAGGATCGCGAGGAGCGTCCGCGTCGCAACGATCGCCCGACCGGCGATGAGCGCACGGTCGACGGGACCGTCGAGGTGCTCAGCAACGGGTCGGCCTTCGTCCGCCTCACCGCCGGGCAGACGCATGACGACGACGCGTACGTCTCCGCCGCGCAGGTCAAGCGCTGCGAGCTCGTGTCCGGTGACCGCGTCAGCGGCCCGGTGCGTCCGCCGCGCCGGTCCGAGCGTCACCCGTCGATGATCCGCGTCGAGACGATCAACGGCGCCTCCGCCGACGAGGTCGCCGTCGGCACCCCGTTCGACGCGCTGCCCGCGGTCTTCCCGACCGAGCTGATCGCGCTGAACGCGAAGGACACGACGCTGAAGGAGATCAGCGACCTGGCGCCGATCGGTCACGGCTCGCGGGTCGTCGTGTACGGCGCGGCGGGCTCGGGTCGCTCGACGACGCTCCGCCTGCTGGCCGGCGAGCTGCAGGCGCTCGACGGCGTCGAGCTGCACGTCGTGCTGGCCGGCGCTCGGCCCGAGGAGGCAGGCGAGTGGCGCGGGGACGGCATCGAGCCGGTCGCCGCGGCACTGCTCGGCCAGAGCCCCGACGCGCAGGCCCAGGCCGTCGAGCGTGCGATCGACGCCGGCCGCAAGGTCGCCGCTCGCGGCGCCAACGCGGCAGTCGTGATCGACGCGATCGACCAGCTCGCGCCGGCCGCGGCACGTCGCGCGTTGGCGGCAGCCCGCAACATCGACGGCGGTGGCTCGCTGACCGTGATCGCGGCCGCGACCGCGCCGCTCGGCGGCGAGACGACGCTGATCGCGCTCGACGCCGCCGCCGCCGTCGGCGAGCGCCGGCCGGTGCTCGATCCGCAGGCCTCCGGCACGCTGCGAACCACGGCACTCGTCGGTGCCCGCAAGGCGACGACGATCGCCAAGGCACGCGCCAAGGGCCTGACGGAGGCGTAACCCGCGTACGGCGCGCCGTTCGGCGCGCCGCAACCACCGTTTGTCGCTGAAGATCAGCCGTTCGGCCAGCAGCGCTCATGGATGCGCCACCGGAATCCGATGAGATTCCGGTGCGCGCATACCGTTGGCTTCCACTTGCCGTCGCCGTCGTCGTCTCGCTGGCCGTTCCGGCAGGCGCCGCCGCGGCGCCGACGTTGACCGAGTACGGCAGCTCCGCCGGCATCAGCAGCTCCGCCGGGCCGACTGGCATCACCAGCGGGGCGGGCGGGCTCTGGTTCACCGAGCTCAATGATCCGGGTGCGCTCGCCAAGCTCACCGTCCCGGGCTTCAGCGCCAGCGAGTGGGACTACTACAACTCGGCGATCATCAAGGACCGCGAGCCGGCCGGCATCACGCTCGGTCCGGACGGCAACCTCTGGTTCGCCCAGCGCAAGGGCGCCGGCGCCGTCGTGCGGTTCGATCCGGTCACGCAGATCGCGACGACGTTCCCGACGACGACCACCTCGAGCGGCGTCAACGACCTCGCCGCCGGGCCGGACGGTGCGATCTGGTTCACGGAGAACCTCAAGAACCGCATCGGCCGCCTCACCGTGACCGGCACGATGACGGAGTACGTGATCCCCACCGCGGCGAGCGAGCCGCGCGGGATTCGCTCCGGACCGGACGGCGCGCTGTGGTTCGCCGAGAGCGCGGTGGGCATCCGCAAGCTCGGCCGCATCGATCCGGTGACGAAGGCGATCACCGAGTTTCCGCTGCCCTCCGGCAGCTACGTCCCGTGGGACGTCGTCGCCGGGGCTGATGGCGCGGTCTGGTTCTCGGAGGTCGGTGTCGCCGGTGCGATCGGCCGGATGACGACCGCCGGCAGCGTGACGGACGAGTTCACCGTCGGCGGGGACCTGACCACCCCGATCCATCTGGCGGCCGGCAGCGATGGCAACGTCTGGTTCACCCGACCGGCCTCGCCGGGCAGCATCGGTCGCGTGACCCCGGCCGGGTCGATGACCCTGTATCCGGTTCCCACCGCGTCGAGCATGCCGCTCGACATCACGGACGGCCCGGACGGGAACCTGTGGTTCACCGAGTCCGCGGGCACGGGCGGCGTCGGGCGGATCACGCTCGGCCCCGGCGTCGAGACGTCGGCACCGACGGCCGTCGACGCCAGCAGCGTGGCCTTGCACGGCAAGGTCAGCCCCAACTCGCAGGCGACCACGTACTGGTTCGAGTACGGCCTGTCGAATTCCTACGGCGCGCAGACCGCCGTTACGAGTGCGGGTGCCGGTGCCGCGCCGGTCATCGTCCAGAACGCGCTCGACGGGCTCGCCTCGTCGCGGACGTTCCACGTGCGGCTCGTCGCCCAGAACGCCAC
>JBBRFO010000048.1:0-19940 GCA_038224135.1 Solirubrobacterales bacterium | reverse complement strand
GTTCGACGGTTCCGGGGGCATCGCCGTGGCCGACCCGTTCGACCACCGGATCGCTCGCTTCGACGCCGACGGAACGTGGAGCGGCGTCTTCGGACTGGTGAGCGCGTTCAACGGCTACGCGACCCAGGGGTCGGCGACGGGCCAGTTGAGCCGGCCCGAGGGGATCACGTTCGACAGTGCCGGCAACGCCTGGGTCGCGGACTCCGGGAACAGCCGCGTCGTCGAGATCGCGCCGGCCAGCGGTGCGGTGCTGCAGACGAGCGCCGCAGGCGTCGTGTCGCATCCACGCGGTATCGCTTCGCTGCCCTCGGGCGGTGTCGCGGTGGCGAGCACCGACCAGGGCACGATCGTGCAGATCGATACGGGCGGCACGACCGCTGTGCTGCGCGCCGGACTGTCGCATCCGGCCGCCGTGGCGGCCGGCGGACCCGGCGCGACGCTGTACGCGGCCGAGGACACCCACGTGCTGGCGGTGGTGAGCGGCGCCCAGGTCGCGCCGCCGGCCGGGACGGGCGCGTGGGACCACCCGTCCGGACTCGCCGTGGCCGCCAACGGAACCCTGTACGTCAGCGAGCGACGGCCTGGGACGCCGAACGGCGCGCGCGTCGTCCGGGGCGTGCCGAACGGTGCCGGGTTCACGTGGGACACGCTGGCGACCGAGGGCTCCGGGCCGGCCCAGGTGATCGAGCCGGCCGGGCTCGGGCTCAGCGCCGACGACGCGACGCTGCTGATCGCCGACAGTGGCAACGACCGCGTGCTGCGGTTCGACGCGCCGGGCGCGGCGCCGCCTGCCACGGTTCCGCTGACCGTCACGGTCACCGGCATCACCCGCGGGTCGGTCACGAGCGCGCCGGCCGGCATCGCCTGCGCGACCGACTGCTCGCAGCACGTCGGAATGAACCGGGCGGTCACGCTGACCGCGACGCCCGTCGCCGGAAGCATCTTCGCGGGCTGGACCGGAGCGTGTGCGCCGTTTGCAGCCGCGCCGACCTGCTCGCTGACGATGTCCACGGCGCTCGAGGCCGCCGCCACGTTCACCGCCCCGCCCGTGCCGCCCGAGCCACTGCCGGAGCCCGCGCCCGCTCCCGCGCCGCCACCGCCCGCACCGCCGGCGGCGGATCCGCTGCCACTCCCGGTCTCCCTGTCGCGGCTGGCGCTCTCGACCCGCATCCTGACGCCGGCGCGCCCAGCCAGCCGCCGCGCACATCGCCGCGCGCGGCCGTCGACATCGCTGACGCTGCGACTCGACGTCACGCTGCCGGCACGACTCTCGATCGTGCTCCAGGTGGGCCGCCCCGGCATGCGCAGTGGCTCATCGTGCGTGCCCCTGAAGCCGCGCCGCCGTGCGACGTGCACGCGCTATCTGACGATCCCCGGGCACCGCGACCTTCGCCTGCGTGCCGGGACGACGGCCGTGACGCTGCGGCCGTTCTGGAACGGGCACGCGCTTCGCGCGGGTCCGTGGCGGCTCGCGCTGCGACTGCTTGACGACCGCGGCAACCGCGTCGGCCCGGTGACGGCGCGGTTCACGGTTCGCCGCTGACGGGCGGCCTGCGGGTCAGTGTGCCTAGAAGCGCTCCTGCATCGCGCGGTCGGCCTCGCGCTTCATGTCGCGTTCCTTGATCGACTGGCGCTTGTCGAAGCGGTCCTTGCCGCGCGCGAGCGCAACCTCGACCTTCGCCCGCTGACCGTTGAAGTAGATCCGCGTCGGCACGATCGTCAGGCCCTTCTCGTGCTGCTGGCCGACGAGCCGCTCGATCTCGCGGCGATGCGCGAGCAGCTTGCGCGGCCGCTCGGGTTCGTGGTTCTCGCGCGCGGCCGGCGCGTAGGGCGCGATGTGCGCGCCGATCAGCCACAGCTCGCCATCGCGCACCTGGGCGTACGCCTCGCGCAGCTGGCCGCCGCCCTCGCGCAGCGACTTGACCTCGCTGCCGGTCAGCACGATTCCGCACTCGAGCTTGTCGAGCAGGTCGAAGCGGAACGCCGCCTGCCGGTTGCTGGCGACGTCTCCCGAGGCGAGTTTGCGCTTGGGCTTGGCCATCGGCGATCGAGCCTAGTGGGCCGGTGGGTCTGCACCGAGTTGGCAGAGATCGTCTGCATCGTGCCCTTGCTGCCAAGCCCTCCGTCGATCACGATGCGTCCATGCGCAGGATCGTCATCGTCGCCTTTCCCGATGTGCAGCCGCTCGACGTCGCCGGACCGGCCGAGGTGTTCGCCCAGGCCGGCGGCTACAGCGTGCAGGTCGTCGCACCGCGAGCCGAGCCGCTGGCCACGGGCAGCGGCTACGCGATCGTGCCGCAGCTGGCGCTCGACGACGTCCGCGGGCCGATCGACACGCTGCTCGTCGCCGGTGGCGCCGGGACGCGCGATGCGCTGCGCGACGAGGACCTGATCGACTGGCTGCGCGTAACCGCACCGCGCTGCGGCCGCGTCGCGTCCGTCTGCACCGGCGCCTTCCTGCTCGCCCGCGCCGGACTGCTCGACGGGCGCCGCGCGACGACCCACTGGGCCTGGTGCGACGAGCTCGCCCGGCGCCACCCGCAGGTCACCGTCGAGCCCGATCCGATCTTCGTCGCCGACGGCAACGTGCGCACGAGCGCCGGCGTCACCGCCGGGATGGACCTGGCGCTGGCACTCGTCGAGGAGGACCTCGGACCCGCGGCGGCGCTCGCCGTCGCCCGGCAGCTCGTCCTGTTCGTGCGCCGGCCCGGCGGCCAGGCGCAGTTCAGCAGCGGGCTGACCGCCCAGGCGGTCAATCACGCGCCATTGCGCGAACTGCAGGCCTGGATGAGCGACCACCTCGACGCCGACCTGACCGTCGAGGCGCTCGCTGAGCGCGCCCAGATGAGCCCGCGGAGCTTCGCCCGCGCCTTCCGGCGCGAGACCGGCACCACGCCGGCTTCCCACGTCGAGGCGGTCCGCGTCGAGCGCGCGCGGCTGCTGCTGGAGAGCACGGGGCTGCCGGTCGCTGAGATCGCCCGCACGTGCGGGTTCGGCACCGTCGAGACGCTGCGCCGAGCCTTCGCCCGCCGCGTCGGCACGCCGCCCGCCGCCTATCGCAGTCGCTTCGCCGCCTGACCCACCCGATCCAAGGAGCCGTCCCGATGCAGATCGCCATCCCGATGTACGACCGGTTCACCGCACTCGACGCGATCGGGCCCTACGAGGTCCTGTCACGCCTGCCCGGCGCGCAGGTGACATGGCTCGCCCACGAGCCCGGGCTCGTGCGGACCGACAACCACATGCTGGCGCTCGAGGCGACCGCGCCCTTCGAGGACCTGCCTGCGCCCGACATCGTCCTCGTTCCCGGCGGCGTCGGCACGCGCGACCTGCTCGACGACGAGCGGCTGCTCGCCTGGCTGCGCGCGGCACACACGACATCGACGTGGACGACCTCCGTCTGCACCGGCTCGCTGCTGCTCGGCGCGGCCGGGATCCTCGACGGCCTGCGGGCGACGTCGC
The DNA here is from genome assembly GCA_038224135.1 of Solirubrobacterales bacterium. Classification (GTDB taxonomy): domain Bacteria; phylum Actinomycetota; class Thermoleophilia; order Solirubrobacterales; family Solirubrobacteraceae; genus F1-60-MAGs163. The sequence continues at coordinate 16,478 of JBBRFO010000048.1, read as the reverse complement.
ATTGGCTCGAGCTCGACGCGCTGGCCGACTTCGGCGCCGAGCCGACGGGCGAGCGCGTCGTCGTGGAGGGCAAGGTCGTCACCGCCGCCGGCGTCTCGGCGGGCATCGACATGGGCCTCTGGCTGGCCGGCCAGATCGCCGGCGACGACGTCGCTCGTGCGATCCAGCTGCTGATCGAGTACGACCCGCAGCCGCCGTACGACGCCGGGTCGACCGCAAAGGCCGGACCGGAGCTGACGGAGTTCGTCCGCCAGGCCGCGGCGTCGTTCCGCTAGGAGCTACTCGCGGCCCGCGTCGGCCTCGCGCGTGAGGTCGACGCGGCCGCGGGCGGCCTCGACGCCCTCGACCCGCACGCGGACGGGATCTCCGAGCGCCAGCGCGCCGCCGCGGTCGCTCAGCAGGATCGTTCCCGGCTCGTTCAGGTCCCACCAGCCGGCGCCGATCCGCCGCACCGCCAAGAAGCCCTCGAACGCGGCAGCGGCCGCGCCGTCAGCCGCGAACGTGATGAACGCGCCGCCGCCGATCAGGCTCGTGATCTCGCCGTCGAACGGCTCGTTCCAGCCGCGCTCCATCAGCGTCCGCTCCAAGAGGAAGCAGCGTGCGATGTCGTCGGCGTCGCGCTCGATCAGCATCGCCTCGCGCTCCTTGGCACTCGTCCACTGCGCCGCCTCCGCGAGCGTGCTGACCTGCGGCGCCGCCTCACCGGCGCCGACAGCCGACAGCAGCGCGCGGTGGCAGATGAGGTCCGGGTAGCGGCGGATCGGTGACGTGAAGTGGCAGTAGTGCGTCAGCCCGAGGCCGGCGTGGCCGAGGTTGCGCGGGTCATAGCGCGCCTGCTGCAGTGAGCGCAGCACGAGGAACGTCAGCGCCCGCCGCCCGCGGCCGGTGCGCCGCACGTGATCGTCGATCAGCACCGACGCCTGCGCGATCAGCTGGGCCGCGTCGGTCCGCGACATCCGCTGCTGGGCAGGCGGCGTCGGCACGTCGAGCGAGGCGAGCTGCTCGAGCAGCCGCTCGGCCGACTCGGGCTCGGGCCGCTCGTGCACACGGAACAGCGCCGGGATCTGACGGTCGGCGAGCAGCTTGGCGACCGCCTCGTTGGCCGCGATCATCAGGTGCTCGATCAGCCGGTGGGACTCGGTCTGCACGCTCGTCAGCGCGCCCGTGACATGGCCGCGGCCGTCGAAGCTGAACTGCGGCTCGGCGGTCTCGATCGCCAGCGCGGCGCCGCCGGCGCGCCGTGCCGCCTCGAGTGCCGCCGATGCCTCACGCGCCGCCGACAGCGGCACGGCCCACGGGCCTTCGGCACGATCCTCGCCCGCGAAGACGCGGTCGACCTGGTCGTAGTCCAGGCGCGCGTCCGAGCGGATCAGCGAGCGGTGGAAGGTCGCCTTGACGGTCTCCGCCCCGTGCAGTTCCAGCTCCGCCGTGACCGCGAGGCGGTCGGCACCCGGCACGAGCGAGCAGGCGTCGTTGGACAGCACCTCGGGCAGCATCGGCTCGACGCGGCCGGGAAGGTAGACGCTCGTCCCGCGGCGATGCGCCTCGCGGTCGACGGCCGACCCGGGCCGCACGAAGGCGCTGACGTCGGCGATGTGCACCCAGATCCGCCAATGCCCCTCCCCCAGCCGTTCGGCCGAGATCGCATCGTCGAAGTCGCGGGCGGTCGCCGGATCGATCGTGAACGTCGCCAGGTCGCGAAGATCGACGCGCCCCTCAGCCCCCGCCGGAGCGCTGCGTGCCTCGCGGGCGGCCTGCTCGACTCCAGCCGGGAAGCTGCGGCGCAAACCGCGATCCAGCATCAGTGCCTCGAGCACATCGGACGCGACGTCGGGCCGGCCGAGTGCCCGCAGCACGCGCGTCTCGCGCCCGCGCGCCGGCGGCTGGACGAGCGCGAGCCGGCCGGCCTGGGCGTCGCGCGCGCCGCGGCGCACCGACAGTCGCGGACCGCGATCGAACAGCCGCTCGCCGCTGAGGAAGCGACCGCGTCCTTCGAGCAGCACGACGACCGGCCGATCGGGATCAGGGCCGCCGCGACCGGCGCGGTCGTTCGCGGGCTGGCGGCTGGGCTGCCGGCGGCTCACGCGCGCGGCGCGCAGCCGCCGACGACGTCGAGCGCCGCGCGCAGACCCTCGTCGCGCGTGGTGCGCGGGTTGTCGCGAGCAGCGACGTCGGGCTTGATCCCGGCGCCCGTGCTGACTCCGCGACCCCCGAGATTGCGCCCGCTCGGCGTGAAGTACTGACCGGCGGTGATGTCGAGCGCGCCGCCGTTGGACAGCTCGATCACCTCCTGGAAGACGCCCTTGCCGAACGTTCGCGTGCCGACGACCCGCGCGCGCTTGCGATCCTGCAGCGCGCCCGTGACGATCTCCGACGCCGATGCGGTGTCGCGATCGACGAGCACCGTCAGCGGCGCCTTGGGAATCACCGGCGCGCCCGTTGCCTCCAGCGTGTGCTCAGGCACATCGCGCCCGCGCGTCGTGACGATCTTCCCATCGGCCAGGAAGGCGCTGGCGATCAGCTGCGCCTCGGTCACCAGCCCGCCGCCGTTGCCCCGCAGGTCCAGGACGAAGCGCGTGGCCCCGCGCTCCTTGAGGCGCTTCAGCGCGGCGTACACCTCGGCGTGTGCGCCGGAGCTGAACTGCGACAGCGCGACAACGCCGATCCGGCGCCCGCAGCCGGTTCGGACGGCCGAGGCGACGACCGGGACGCTCACGCGCGCCCGTGTCATCGTCACCGTCCGGCGCTTGCCGCGATGCTGGATCGTCAGCACGACATCCGAGCCCGCGGGCCCCTTGATCCGCGCCGTCGAGACTTCGCGCGAGAGGCCCTTGATGCTCTTGCCGTCCACAGCGACGAACAGGTCACCTGCCACGACCCCGGCGCGCTTGGCGGGCGTCCCGTCGAACACCCGCGCGATCCGCAGCCCCAGTGGATCCTGCGACACGGTCACCCCGACGCCGGTGAAGCGGCTGTCCTGCGTGTCCTTGAAGCGCCGGTACTCGGCCGGCGTGAAGTAGTTGGAGAAGCGGTCCTGCAGCTGGGTGACGACGCCGGCGATCGCGTTGTCGGCCAGCGTCGACTTCGGGATCTTGCGGTAGTACGTGCGATGGACCCGATCGATCGCCTCGCGGACCACCTGATCCGGGGCATCACCGCCGGCGATCGACTTCAGCGGCCCCGGAAGCGACGTCGCGTGGTGGCCGCCGAGCCACACGCCGCCCAGCAGGGCGGCGATCGCGACGAGGATCAGGAGGATGAGGCGGCGCACGGCGAGCGAGGCATCTTTGCGCACCGCCGGGCAGAACCGCGCTGGGACCGCCCGCGGCGCCCCGCGGGGCGCCGCGATCGGTCCAGGGGATCAGGTCTACGAGGTCTCCGGACCTGCCGGACCTGTCGGGCCTGTCGGCCCGGTCGGTCCTGCGGGCGGCGCCAGGAAGACGACCAGGCGCCAGACGGGCCCATCGGGCGTCAGCCGCAGGTCGGCTGCGAGCACCTTCGTGCCGACGACGAGCGTCGCGGGGTCGCAGCTGTGCCGCGGCCGGCCGACGCCGCGCTCCGGCGCGCCGGCCGGACCGGTCGCACCGACGGGGCGCTCGTCACGGTGCGCGGCACGCGCCAGGTGACCACGAGCACGGAAGCCGAGGCTGCAGCCGACGCGGGTGCGGTCGGTCACCGCGCCCGTGACGCGACTGCCGTCAGCGACCTCGAGCGAGAGGACGCCGCCGGAGAAGGCGACGATCGAGCCGACGCTCTGGACGCTTGACTGCGCGTCGTGGGCGCGGCGATGGGCAGATGATGCGGCGGGAACTGCGGCGCACGTCAGCGCGGCAAGGGACAGCGCGAGCGTGCGGAGGTTGCGGGGCATGGGCTGGGGGCTCCTTCCGAAAACGGATCACCCAGGCCATCGACCGGCTGGGCCGCGAGCGCGGCCCGCTGCGTCAGACCTGCAGGAACCGGCGCAAAGACAGCGCAGAACCTGCAGCGCTGACCAGAACACCCGTCCCCATCAGGATCCCGATCAGCAGGCCGAGGCTGACCGTGTCGGGCGCCGCGAGCAGCGCGAACTGGTTGACGACGGGGTCGACGAGCGCGATCTTCATCACCGCCAGCAGCAGCACGGCGAGCAGCGCGCCCAGCGCGCCCAGGATCACGCCCTCGATCACGAACGGCCAGCGAATGAAGCCGTCGGTCGCGCCGACGAGCTTCATCACCTGGATCTCGCGGCGGCGCGAGAACACGGACAGGCGCACGGTGTTGGAGATCAGCAGGATCGAGGCGATGATCAGCAGGACGGTGAGGATGCCGGTCGTGACCTTCACGACGCGCGTCGCGACGAGGATCTTCTGCGTGTCGTCCTTCGAGGTCTTGACCGAGTCGATCTTCGGATCGGCGACGGTGACGCCGCCGCCCGGCGTCGACGGCGACAGCGCCGACGCGATCCGGCTGACGTTGTCCGGATCGTCAGGCGTCACGCGCAGCGTGTCCGGCAGCGGGTTGGACCCCAGCAGCGCGTAGGCCTCGGGGTTGGCCTTCTGCTCCTGGGCCAGCGCCTGCTTGCGCGTCACGTAGCGCACGCGCTTGACGTGGGGCGTCGACGCGACGAGCGCGCGGACGCGGGTCACGTCCTGTGGACTCGCGTCCTGCTTGAGGTACACGTTGACCAGCACGCGGCTGCGAACGTCGTTGGCAGCACCGGTCGTCGCCTGGACGATCGGGATGAAGACGCCGAGCACGAGCAGCGTGACGAGCACGGATGCCAGCGCGGCGAAGCTCGGGACGGCATTGCGGCGGATCGAGCGCAGCGCCTCGCGGAGGAAGAACCCGGCGTTCATCGTCAGTCCCGGAAGGCCTGGTCGAAGTCGTCGTCGGCCTGCTCGGAAACCTCGGCGGCGCGCTGGGGCGCCGGGGCCGGCTCGCGCAGCAGTGCGCCGAACTCGGCGGTGCTGACGTCGGCTTGTGCGTATCGACCGGCCTGCTCGTCACGGACGATCAGGCCGGCTTCGAGCTCGATCACGCGGCGGCGCATGCGGTCGACCATCGCGTTGTCATGCGTGGCGACCAGCACCGTGGTCCCGGTGCGATTGATCCGGTAGAGCAGCTGCATGATCCCGACGGATGTCTCGGGATCGAGGTTGCCCGTCGGCTCGTCGGCGATCAGCAGCGGCGGATGGTTGACGAACGCACGGGCGATCGACACGCGCTGCTGCTCGCCGCCCGACAGCTGGTCGGGGAAGTGGTGCAGCTTGGTCGACAGACCGGTGAGCCGCAGGATGTCGGGCACCTTGGCGCGGATCTCACGGCGATGGGCTCCGACGACCTGCAGGGCGTAGGCGACGTTGTCGTAGACCGTCCGGTTGGGCAGCAGCTTGAAGTCCTGGAAGACGACCCCGAGGTTGCGGCGATAGAACGGCAGCTGCTTGCGCGTCAGGTCGGCCAGCTCACGACCGGCGACGAGGATGCGCCCGTCGTCGGGCTCGAGCTCCTTGATCAGCAGCTTCATGATCGTCGACTTCCCGGACCCGGTCGGGCCGACGAGGAAGACGAACTCGCCGCGGCGCACCGCGAACGTCGCCGAGCGCAGGCCGGCCTTGGAGACGTCGTAGGACTTGGCGACGCCGCGGAACTCGATCGCGTTGGCGGGATCGGCCGGACGGCGCGCGTCCGGCGTCGCAGTCGTGGCGCGGGCGTCACGCAGGCGCAGGTCTTCCTCGGTCGCTGCCATCGCCCGCAGGGTAGACGCGGGCAGTCCGATCAGCCGCATCCGCAAGGGGTCGTGCAAGGCCGCATGTATCGTCGTCGGATGGCTCAGATCACCACGCAGACGGCGCCCAACGGGCTTCCGGTCCATCGGATCGCGCTGCCCGGGACGCGCGCGACGACGATCCTCGTCGCGTTCGACGCCGGTGCCCGCACCGAGCACGAGGCCGAGAACGGCATGGCCCACTTCCTCGAGCATCTCGTCTTCAAGGGCGGCGAGATCTACGACGACTACCGCAAGGTCAACGAGACCGCCGAGCGCATGGGCGGTTCGCTGAACGCGTACACGAGCCACGACCTCGTCGCCTTCCACATCACCGTGCGGGCCGAGTCGGCGCTGCCGGCGATGGACCTCCTGACCGACTTCGTCGGGCGTCCCAAGCTCGACCAGGAGGAGCTCGACAAGGAGCGCGGCGTGGTGATCCAGGAGATCCAGCGCTACAAGGACCAGCCGGCATCGGTCGCCAGCGAGCTGATCGAGCGCGCCGGCTTTGGCGACCACCCGCTCGGCCGGACCGTCCTCGGACCGGAGGAGCACCTGCGCACCTTTACGCGCGAGGCGATCGTCGCCTTTCGCGAGCGCCGCTGGTCGGGGCTGACCGGTGGCGCGTTCATCGTCGGCAACCTCGACCACGTGCCGGCCAACGGCGAGGTTCTGAACCTGATGGACCGCTTCCCGTCGCTGCCCGAGCCGCGGGACGCCGTCGCCGCGGACCCGTTCGCGCCGCAGGTCCTCGTCGAGGAGCGCGAGACCAACCAATCGCACCTGCGGATGCTCTACCGCCCGCAGCTGGCGACGGGGGATCCGGCCGAGCGCGCCGCATTCGACATCTACGCGACGCTGCTCGGCGGATCGATGGGCTCGCGCCTGTTCGACGAGATCCGTGAGCAGCGCGGGCTCGCCTACTCCGTCTCGGCCGGGTCCTACGCCGGCCGCGACGTCGCCGCACTGCACGTCGGCGCCGGGCTCGACTCGACGAAGTGCGTCGAGGCCTTCCAGCGGATGCGGGAGATCGTCGCCGAACTGCACCGCGACGGCCCGCGTGAGGAGGAGGTCGAGCGCGCTCGCGCCTATGCAGCGGGCCGGCGGGTGCTGGGATTCGAGAGCACGAACGCTGTCGCGAGCTTCGCCGCGCGACGGACGATCGTCTACCGCCAGCCCGCCGATCCGGACGACGCGATCACCGAGCTGGACCGGGTGACGTTCGCGGACGTCGTCGAGATCGCCAAGCGGGTCGACCCGGAGACGCTCGCGGTCGCCTGCGTCGGACCGCACAGCACCGCAGACTTTGCATAACCATTGCCTGTCCGGGGTACGCTGGACACTTCGTCACCAAGCGCTTCGTCGTGAGAACTCAATGTCAAGGGTTCTCGCGCCGATGGTGGAAGACCGTTACGTTCGGCCCTTCCCCTTGTCTGAGGTACCGGAGTCCCCGTGACACCGCACGTTTCCATCAAGCTGCTTCTGACCCAGTCCGACGATCGTCTCGTCCGGATGGCCGCTGCGGGCCATGACCGCGCCTTCGAGGCGATCGTCGACCGCTACCGCCGCCAGCTGCTGCGCTACGCCGAGCGCTTCCCGGCCGCCGGTCCCTCCGAGGATGTCGTCCAGGCCGCCTTCGTCCGTGCCTGGGGCGCGCTGCGCGACGGCACCGAGGTCCGTGACCTGCGCCCCTGGCTGTACCGGATCGTCCACAACACCGCGCTCAATGCCGCCAAGCGCCAGCGCGGGGTCGACACCGAGCTGATCGAATCCGAGGCACTCGGCGTCGGACCGGTCGAGGAGACCGAGATCCAGGACGATCTGCGCCGCACGCTCGATGGGATCGCCGCCCTTCCCGGCCGCCAGCGCGACGCGCTCGTCGCCGTCGCCGTCGACGGCCGCGCCCACGCCGATGTCGGCCGCGAGCTGGGCATCACCGAGCCCGCCGTGCGTCAGCTCGTGCGCCGCGCCCGGGCGAACGTCCGCGCCGTCGCCAGTGCGCTGACGCCGTACCCGCTGATCGCCTGGGTCGCCGAGATGGGCACCCAGACCGCCAGCGTCGCTCGGATCGGCGAGCTCGTCGGCGGTGCCGGAGGTGGCGCGCTGGTCGTCAAGCTCGGAGCCGTCGCCGCCACGACCGGCGCGCTCGTCGCCGGCGGCCCTGCCGTCCACCACGCCATCCGTCCTCATCGGGCGCCCGCGCGGGCAAGCGTCACGCGGACACAGCCCGCAACGGCATCGCCGCTCGCCGCGTCAGCGGGTCACGCCGCCGTCCGCGTCAGCGCCGCGGCTCCGCGCCGCGTCGCAACCCACCACGCCTTGCACCGCTCGACCGCAACGTCCGGCGGCGGAACAAGCTTCTCGCGCTCCGGTGGCGTTCCGCCCGGCCCGTCGGGGCGCCTGCATCGCTCGCGCTCGCACGCCAAGCAGACCCCTGTCGTCCCCCCGCCGGCTCCGGTCGTCGAGACCACGGTCACGCCGCAGCCGGCGACGACCCCCGTCCCCGTGCGCCAGCGCCACAGGGGCGAGCACCTGAACCCGGCCGACAGCGCCGTCACGGCCGGCACTGAGCCCGTCGAGCAGCACCGCATCGGCACTCCGCGTCCGGAAACCTCAGGCGATGGCCGCAGTGGCACCGGCGACGGCGCCGCCGTCGAGCACCCCGAGGGCGCGAACAAGCCCTCCGGCGGGCAGCCGCAAGGTCCGCAGGCGCCGGAACCGGTCGAGCCTCACGACGGCGCGACCGGCCCGTCGGGCTCGCACTAGCGCCCGCACTTCCCCCGCCATTGCCGAGGAAAGCGCCGCTTCCCGACGCGCCGACGCCCGCGACCGGCATCGAACAAACGTCCAGCCATGCGACCGCTGACCGTCACATTCGGCGCGGCGTCCTGTCACAACAGGCAATGACCAACCGATCAGGAATGACTCCGCTCATGCCCCGCATTTTCCGCATCTTCACGGTCGCCATGATGGCGATGCTGGTGCTCGCGCTTCCGAGCAGCTCGCTCGCGCGTAAGGCGCACCATCACGCCAAGGCCAAGCACAAGATCGCCCGCAAGGCCGACCGCAACCACGACGGACTGCCGGACAGCTGGGAGAAGGCCAACAAGCTCAGCCTCAAGGTCAACCAGGCCGGCCGGGACCAGGACGCCGACGGCGCCAACAACGCCGCCGAGTTCGTTGCCGGGACCAACCCGCGCGACCGCGACTCCGACGACGACGGCGTGCTGGACGGCGCCGAGACGGTCGGCACGATCGCCTCGTTCAGCGCCGACGGCACGCTCGTGATCACCACCGCCGGCGGCCCCGTCAGCGGCAAGGTCACCGACCAGACCGAGATCAAGCTCGTCGGTGGCCAGCCCGTCGCGATGGCCGCCCACCGCGGCGACGGCGAAGGCGACGGCCCCGCCGGTCCGACCGGCCCGATCGGCAGCCAGGGTCACGACCAGGGTGACGACAATCAGGGCGATGACAACGACGAGGACGACAATGGCCCGACCGGCGCCACCGGCCCGATCGGGGACCATCACTGCATGCCGATGATGGGTGCCACCAGTCCGACCGGTGCCACGGGTCCGACAGGCCCCACGGGCCCGATCGGCCCGATGGGCGAGCACGGCTGGGGTCATGGCGATCACCACGGTCATGGCTGCGGCGACGGCAACAGCGGCTCAAAGGCCGACCTGATCCCGGGCACGGTCGTCCGTGAGGCCGAGCTGAAGCTCACGGCCGGCGGTCCGGTCTGGGACGAGCTGAAGATCGTCAAGGCCGGCGCGATGAGCGCCGCCCACTGAGCAGCATCAGCACGCGGAGGACCAGATCCTCTGGCGCCTGTGGCGGATGGCCCGTTGCCATTCGCCACAGGCGCTTTTGCGTGCCAAGATGATCCGTCCGTGACCTTTTGCGTCTACGGTTGTCGCAAGCCTGAACGCCGTGAGTCCCTATGTCCCCACAGCCCTGATCCGCGCGCAGAGCGATGAACGCCTTGCGCGTCTTGCCGCGCTCGGCTCCGAGCGCGCGTTCGAGTCGATCGTTGAGCGCTACCGCCGCCCGCTGCTGCTGTACGCACGCCGGATGGTCGGCGAGTCCCGCGCCGAAGACGTCGTGCAGGCATCGTTCGTCGCCGCCTGGACCGATCTGCGCCGGGGCACCGAGATTCGCGAAGTCCGCGCGTGGCTCTACCGCGTCGTCCACAACCGCTCGCTGAACGTCCTCAAGCGCTCGGACAACAGCGACGTGCCGCTGATCGACGCCGTCCGCGCGTCCGGTCCCGGCGTCGCCGCCGAGGTCGAGGATCGCGACGCGATTCGCGAGACGCTGCGCGAGATCGCCGACCTGCCCGAGCGTCAGCGCGTCGCGCTGCTCGCCGTCGCCGTCGACGGGCGTCGTCACCGCGACGTCGGCATCGAACTCGGCCTCAGCGAAGGCGCCGTGAAGATGCTCGTCAATCGCGCACGCGGCACGCTGCGCGCGGCGGCCGGCGCGTTCGTCCCCTTCCCGCTGCTGGTCCGTCTGGCGGGCCTGAGCGGTGGCGGTGCCGGCTCGACCGCCGGCGGCGTGAGCCTGCTCGGCGCGAGCGCGCTGAAGGCCGGTGCGGTCCTCGCGACGGCCGGCGCTCTGGCAACTGCCGGCCCGCCGGCCCTGCACGCGATTCACGCACGGCCCGCGCCGGCGATCAGCGCCAGTGCACCGACGGCCGGCGTCCCCGACGCGGCCGGCCGATCGCTCGGCATTTCCGTGGCAGCGGGCAGGACCCTGGCACTGTCGGCAGACCCGGCGGGTGCGCTCCCCGGGGATCTGCCGGACGCGGCGATCTGGCCGGTGGCGGCCGACGTGCCCGCTCCGACGGTGACCGCCGACACGACGCCGAGCGTCCCGTTCGCCGGCGCTCCCGCGCAGGCACCCGCCGCGCCCTCCGTCGAGCACCAGGACTCGGTCAGCACGGCGCACTCGCGTGACTTCCTGACGCCCGCCTCGGCCCCGGTCGTCGACGACGACCTGATCGTCGTGCCCGACGACCCGAACGCCTACGACCACGGCGAGACGGCGATCCCGGACGACGGCGTGCCGGACGCGATCGCCAACGCGATCACCGATGAGGCGCCCGACCCGGGCGACGACCCGCCGGAGCCTGACTCGCCCGCTGCTCCCGCCCCCGCTGCTCCCGCCCCCGCTGCTCCCGCCGACGCTGCTCCCGCCGACGCGGCCACCGCGCCCGCGGCGGTCACCGCGCCCGCGACCACGCCCGCCGCAGACGGCCCGCCGGCCGCCTCCCCCACGCCGTAACCCGGCGAATTCGCTGCGTGACCTTTCGCCGGGTCACCTGTCTCAACAGTGGACCGTCGCCGACGCTTTCTCAGGGGCTTGGGCGTATGGCTCCTCCCGGCTGGACCCCGGCAGAACATCCCCGAAGCACAGATTCCGCGCGGTGCGGCACGAAGGCCACAACTGCACGGCAGGGCGGTGGAGCATGATGCTCCACCGCCCTTTCAACGTCCCGGGGAAGCTCGCGTGACGTTTCGCGATCCAGCCTGTCTGTACGAGTGAGAACTCGCCGGGCGCTGCGTGTTGGGGCCGCCGGTCTTCCTCCCGAGTCGGTCCCACGATTCCCCCCTGCAGCACCCGGACCTGGCGGCCGCGGCACGACGCCGGAACCGCTTGGTGGGCGGCGGAGCACGGATGCTCCGCCGCCCCAACTCAATCCCTCAGGGGTTGATCGCGACCATCCGCTCGATCGGGACCCGCGCGCGAGCTGCCAGATCGGGCGCGACCTTGACCTCGCCGGTCATGTCGCGCAGCGCGTCGCGCAGCTTCGGCAGCGTGATCATCTTCATGTAGCGGCACGAGGCGTCCGCGTTGGCGGGAATGAAGTTCACGTCCGGCGCCGCCAGCTGCAGCGGGTAGAGCATCCCCGTCTCGGTCGCGACGATCACGTCCTGGCCGGCATGGTCGCGCTCGGCGGCCTTGGCGAAGTCGAGCATCCCGCCGGTCGAGAGCATGTGCACGCCGTCGGAGGCGACGTCGCCGGCGGCGACGTACTCCATGACGGACGTGACGCAGCCGCACTCGGGGTGGATCAGGAAGTCGGCTCCGGGATGCTCGGCGCGGACCTCGGTGATGTCCGAAGGGCGGATGCCGGCGTGGACGTGGCACTCGCCGCTCCAGACGTGCAGCGGGCGTCCGATCGTCTTCTCGACGTACGCCCCGAGGAACATGTCCGGGCCGAACAGGATCTCCTGCTCGTCGCCGTGCTCACGCAGGATGTGCTCGACGACCTGCACCGCGTTCGACGACGTGCAGCAGTAGTCCGTCAGCGCCTTCACGGCGGCCGTCGTATTGACGTACATCACCGTCAGCGCACCCGGATGCTGGGCCTGCCAGGCGGCGAGCTCGGTCTCGGTGATCGAGTCGGCCAGCGAGCAGCCGGCGTCGAGATCGGGAATCAGGACCGTCTTGTCCGGGCACAGGATCGACGCCGTCTCGGCCATGAAGTGCACGCCGCAGAAGGCGATGACGGGCTCGTCGACAGCCGCGGCGCGCTGCGAGAGCCCGAGCGAATCGCCGACGAAGTGCGCCGCGTCCTGCACCTCGGGCAGTTGGTAGTTGTGCGCCAGGATCACCGCGTTGCGCTCGCGAGCGAGCTCGCGCACCTCGTCCTGCAGGTCGCGGATCTCGTCGGGGTCGAGCGCCGCCGCGGCGGTCTCGGTGGGGGCCATCGGCAGCGGCTTCACGGGAGGCGCTCCAGGGTCAGGGACAGGTCGAGGGCTGGGGCGGAATGTGTCAGCGCACCCACCGAGATCCAGTCTACGCCCGTGCTCGCGACGTCCCCGACCGTGTCGAGCGTGACGTTGCCGCTGGCCTCCAGCCGGGCGCGCCCCGCGACGTGCGCGACCGCGGCGCGCAGCTCGTCAGGAGTCATGTTGTCGAGCAGCAGTCGCGTCGCGCCGGCGGCCAGGGCGTCGTCGACCTCGGCGAGGTCGCGGCACTCGGCCTCCCGTGGGACACCGGGATGCAGCGCCAGGCAGCGGCGCACCGCGGCGCCGACCCCGCCCGCCATCGCGGCGTGGTTCTCCTTGATCAGGACCTGATCCCACAGCCCGATGCGGTGGTTGTGACCGCCACCGGCGACGACGGCCGCCTTCTCCAGCAACCGCAGGCCCGGCGTCGTCTTGCGCGTGTCGAGGATCTTGGCGTTCGTGCCCCGCACGGCGGCCACGTAGCGCGCAGTGAGCGTCGCGACCCCGCTGAGTCGCTGGAGCAGGTTCAGCGCGGTGCGCTCGCCCGCCAGCAGCGCGGCGGCGTCGCCGTCGACCATCAGCACGGGACCGTCCTCACGCCACGCTCCTTCGGGGCCGAGCACCGTGACCCGTGCGCCGGGATCGACCGCATGGAACACCGCGTGCGCGGCGTCGATGCCGAACAGGACCCCCGGCGCCTTCTGCGCGATCGACGCATGCGCGCGGGCCCCTGCCGGCACCGTCGCGGCGGACGTCAGGTCGCCGGCGCCGACATCCTCGGCGAGCGCACGCGCGACCACGTCGTCCAGTTCACGGCGGGTCGCGGCGTCCATGGCGGCGAGGATACGCGCCGCCATCGGCTCAGCGACGTATCCTCCGCGCCCGTGCGAGCCCTGCTGCTGCGAGACACCACCGGCCCGGACGCCCTGCGCCTGGAGGACATTCCCGAGCCGGACGCGCTCGACGGCTTCGTCACGATCGACGTGCACGCCGCCGGCGTCGGCTTTGTCGACCTGCTCGTCACCCGCGGCGAATACCAGGTCGCGCCGCCACTGCCGTTCGTCCCCGGCATCGAGGTTGCGGGCTTCGTGCGCAGCGCGCCCGAGGGGTCCGCGTTGCGGCCCGGCGACCGCGTTGCGGCCACGACACCGTTCGGCGGCTTCGCCGAGGTCGCCGTCGCCCCCGCGTTCGTCACGTTCGCGATCCCGGACGACATGCCGTTCGACACGGCCAGCGGATTCGTCGTCAACCACCAGACCGCGCACCTGGGGCTCGTGCGGCGCGGGCGGCTCGCCGCCGGCGAGACGGTGCTGGTGCACGGCGCCGCCGGCGGCGTCGGCACGGCGGCGATCCAGGTCGCCAAGGCGGCAGGCGCACAGATCGTCATCGCACTCGCCGGCGGCGAGCGCAAGCGCGACGTGGCGCTGGCGGCCGGAGCCGACCTGGCGCTCGACAGCGGTGGCGATTGGATCGCCGCCGTCCGCGAGCACACCGGCGGCCGCGGCGCCGACATCGTCGTCGACCCCGTCGGCGGCGACGCCTTCACGGGCAGCCTGCGCTGCATGGCGCCGGAGGGCCGGCTGCTGGTGATCGGCTTTGCCAGCGGGACGATTCCGACCGTCGAGGCCAACCGCCTGCTGCTGCGCAGCATCGACGTCATCGGCGTCAACTACGGCGGGTTCCTGCCGGTTGATCAGGTCTTCCCGGCGACCGCGCACGACGACCTGATGCGCTGGTGGTCGGCCGGCGCGCTGCGCCCCGTCCAGGGCGAGACGTTCGAGCTCGCTGAGGGCGCCCGCGCGCTTCAGGACCTCGCGGCGCGGCGCGCGACGGGCAAACCCGTCCTGCGCGTGCGCTGAGCCTTCAGGCCGCGGGCTCGCGCAGCACGTACACCGACGCGAAGCCCGGGTCGCTGGCGCCGTGCAGGCGCGATCCGGCGGCGACGATCTCGTGCAGATAGCTGACGATCTCGGACGTGATCCGCTCGCCGGGAAGCAGCACCGGGATCCCCGGCGGGTAGCCGGCGATCGACTCGCAGGAGATCCGCCCGATCGCATCGCCGGCGTCGACGAGCTCCGCGTCACCAAGGAAGGCATCGCGCGGCGTGACGGCGGCAAAGGGCGCCTGCTCGGGCGGGCGGATCGGCACGACCGCCTGCTCGGGCCGCGCCAGCCGGCGCACGATCTCCTCGATGTCTCCTGCGACGCGCAGCAGCGCCTGCGGGCGCTCGGCGATGCCGACGACCAGGACGACCGTCGCCTGCGTCGCAAGCTCGACGTGGACGTCGTAGCTCTCGCGCAGGCCCTCGGCGATCTCGTAGCCGGTGCAGCCCGTCCGCCGCACGTCGAGTACGAGCCGCAGCGGATCGTGGCCGGTGACCCCGGGCCGGCCGACCATGTCGTCGGCGACGAGCGCAACGCCGTCGATCGAGCGCAGCTTCTCGCGCGCGGCCTTCAGGCCGACCAGCGTCTCGTGCAGCAGCTGCTCGCCGTGCACGGCCAGCTGCCGGCGCGCCGCATCGAGCGATGCCATCAGCAGCGAGCTGGGGCTCGTCGAGCGCAGCAGCCGCACCGCCCGCGCCACCGCCGCCGCGTCGATCCTGCCGCCGTCCGCCAGGTGCAGCATCGCGCTCTGCGTCAGCGATCCGGCGAGCTTGTGCGTGCTGGTCAGCATCGCGTCGGCACCCTGTTCGAGCGCGCCCGCCGGCAGGTCGGGGTGGAAGCCGAAGTGCGGCCCCCACGACTGGTCGACGACGAGCGGGACGCCGGCCGCATGCGCAACCTGGGCGCAGCCGGCGACGTCGGCCGCCATGCCGTAGTAGGTCGGCGAGACGATGAACGCGGCGGTCGCCTGCGGCGTCGCCTCCAGCGTCGCCGCGAGCGCGGCCGGCGTGACGCCGTTCGCCATGCCCAGCTCGGCGTCGTATTCGGGCGCGACGAACGTCGGGCAGCCGCCGCTGAGCACCAGCCCATCGACGACCGAGGCGTGCGAGTTGCGCTGCGCCACGACGTGGGCGCCGAGCGGCGCCAGCGCCAGGCAGAGCGCATGGTTGCCCTGCGTGGCGCCGTTGGTCAGGAACCAGGAGCGCTCGGCACCGTAGGCCTGGGCGGCCAGCAGTTCGGCCCGCTGGTAGGCGGTTGGCGACGGTCCGACGTCGATCCCGTGGATGTCCTGCGGCACGTCGAGCAGCAGCACGTCCTCGCCGATCGCGTGGACGAGGCCGGGATCGGCCCCGCGGCCGCCCTTGTGTCCGGGGACATGAAAGCGACCCGACCCGCGGAACCCGTAGCCGACGAGCGCGTCCAGGTACGGAGCGGTCGGCTGCTCGCTCACGCGGCGCCCGCCGACTGCCCGGACGCGCGCAGCAGCTCGGCGCGGACGAACCCATCCAGGTCGCCCTCGAGCACGCGCGAGGCGTCGCCCATCTCGAAGTTCGTGCGGTGGTCCTTGACCATCGTGTACGGGTGCAGCACGTACGAGCGGATCTGCGAGCCGAAGTTGACGTCCTGCGCCTCGCCGCGCTCCTTGGCGATCTCCTCGCGGCGCCGGCGCTCCTGCGCCTCCAGGAGCTTGGCGCGCAGCATCTTCATCGCCGTCTCCTTGTTCGCCGTCTGCGAGCGCTCGTTCTGGCACTGCACGACGATGCCGCTCGGGCGGTGCGTGATCCGCACGGCCGAGTCGGTCTTGTTGACGTGCTGCCCGCCCGCGCCGGACGCGCGATAGGTGTCGACCTGCAGGTCGTCGTCGTCGATCACGACCTCACCGACCTCGTCGACGACCGGCGCCACCTCGACGCCGGCGAACGCCGTCTGCCGGCGGCTGGCCGAGTCGAATGGCGAGATCCGGACGAGGCGATGGACGCCCTTCTCGGCGCTGAACAGGCCGTAGGCGTTCTCGCCCTGCGCGCGGAACGTGGCGGACTTGATGCCGGCCTCCTCCCCCGCGCTGGCCTCCAGCAGATCGACGGCGAAGCCGCGGCCCTCAGCCCAGCGCATCAT
>JBBRFO010000047.1:0-20084 GCA_038224135.1 Solirubrobacterales bacterium | reverse complement strand
CGGCGCTTGTAGGAGATCTCGGTCTCCTCGTCGCTGAGCTCGTTGATCAGGCCCTTGAGCTCCTCATCGGTGAGGGATCCAAGGTCGGGAAAGGTGTCGTCCACGGCGTCTGCGCTCCTTGATCTCAGCCGCAGGTACGCGGCGGCCGCGAGCATACCAGCGCAGCGCGAAGGTCAACATGAGGTCTAGGGTTCCGTCCAGGTCGTCTGGACGCGCGGACTTTGCGGGGTGATCTGTGGCCCGCGCGATGCCGGTGGTCGGCCCGGGCGCGGGTGCCACCCCCCGGCGTGCGGTTCGCGTCCTGCGAGGTGTTCCGGCCCGGCGACCGCCGCGCCCGGGCTCGCTCGACAGCTGCGCTGAAGCTCTTCCCCGTGCTCGGCCAACGTCGACGTGGCGTTTCGCGATGTGGGGTCGATCGACCGCTCAATGCGCAGTCAATCCACCACACCCGCGAACGACGAGGCTCGTGAGGTCGATCGACCACTCACAGCGCGGTCAATCGACCACACCTCGTGACCCACCGCCAGCGCCCCGGCACACGCTCCGCCTCGATGCCCGTCGTTCAGGAACCCGCCAGCTACGCCCCGGCAGCCAGTTGCGCCCGAGCACTCCGCGCATACTCGACCGTCGCCACCACCAGCAGCGCCACCCCGAGCCCGAGGAACAACGCCCCGGCCAGCCGCGCGCCGCAGAGCCCCAGGAACAACCCACCCATCGCCGGCCACACGCCCCAGCGGCCCCACCAGTTGATCTTGATCGTGACGCCGGCTCGCAGCGCGAACGGCGCCACCACCAGCATCAGCGTCTCGCGCGCGACCAGGATGCCGAGGATCCATCGCGGCAGCAGGTCGAAGTTCCAACAGACGACGATGCCGGCGATGATGTACAGCCGGTCGACGAGCGGATCGAGCATCGCGCCCATCCGGCTGTACTGCCCCGTCACGCGCGCGGCGATGCCGTCCGCGTAGTCGCCCAGGCCAATCACGTAGTACAGGCCTGCCGCGACCGCGTCGACTCCATCGGACTGCCAGGCGAGCAGCACGAACACCGGGATCAGTGCCAGCCGGAGATACCCGATCGCATTGGGGATCGTCCACGGATTCAGCGGCGCGCCCGGCAGCGTCGCCGGCGGCGGCGGGCCGGAACGGTCCAGCCCCGTCAGCCGTCGCAGCGTCAGCCGCCGCCTCGGCTCGCCGCCGTCGCCGTCGCGGCCATCGCCGCTCACGGCAGGTCCGCGAGCAGACCCTGCACCGCAGCCACGGCACCGTCACCAAGCGCGACGCCCGGCAGCTCCACCCGGCCGCGCCGTCCCTGCACCTCGATCTCACCGGACTCCAGCGAGCGGCGGCCGAGCGTCAGCCGCAGCGGCACGCCCAGCAGCTCGGCGTCGGCGAACTTCTGCCCCGGCCCCATGTCGCGCTCGTCATACAACACGTCGATTCCCGCAGCCGTCAGCTGCGCGTAGAGCGAGTCCGACGCCGCACGCTCGTCGCTGCCGGCCTTGCCGGCGCTGACCAGATGCACCTCGAACGGCGACAGCGCGCGCGGCCAGGCGATGCCCTTCTCGTCCGCCGTCTGCTCGATCGCGGCCGCGGCAATCCGCGCCGGCCCGATCCCGTACGAGCCCATCACGATCGCCTGCTCGTTGCCGCCGTCGTCGAGGAAGGTCGCCCGCAGCGGCTCCGAGTAGCGCGTGCCGAGCTTGAAGATGTTGCCGATCTCGATCGCCGGCTCGATCCGCACGACGCTGCCGCCGATCGTGTCGCCCGGCTCGACGGAGCGGACGTCGACCGTCTTGAACGCAAAGTCGCGGCCCGGCTCGACGCCGCGCAGGTGCATGTCGGCGCGATTGGCGCCGGTCACGTAGCCGCCGGCCTGCACGGCACCGTCGAGCAGGATCTCGATCTCGGTCCCGACCGGGCCGATGAAGCCCGCAGGCCCCAGATGCGCCGAGATCCACTCCTCGGTCGCCGGGCGGAATGGCTCGCCGAGGACGTTCTGCAGCTTGACCTCGTTGACGCGATGGTCGCCGCGGACCATCACGAGCACCGAGCGCCCGCCGTCGGTGAGCACCGGGTAGGCCTTCAGCAGCGCGCCGGCCGGCACGCCGAGGCTCCCCGCGACCTGCTCGACCGTCATCAGCCCGGGGGTCGACGCCTCGACTGGCGCCGCCAGTCCCGCCGGCAGCACGACCGGCTGCGCGTCGGCGCCCGCGACCTCGATGTTCGCCGCATACCCCGGCGCCAGCACGACGTCGTTCTCGCCCGCCGGGCACGGCGCCATGTACTCGTGCGCGGCGGTCCCGCCCATCATCCCGACGTCCGACGCGCACTCGAACCACTCCAGCCCGCAGCGGTCGAAGATCTTCGCGTAGGCGCCGCGGTGCTTCTCGTACGAGGCGTCGAGGCCGGCAGCGTCGCGATCGAACGAGTACGCGTCCTTCATGATGAATTCCCGCGTGCGCAGGACGCCGGCGCGCGGGCGCGGTTCATCACGGCCCTTGGTCTGGAAGTGGTAGAGGATCTTCGGCAGATCGCGGTAGCTGCGCACGATCTGGCTCATGTGGAAGGTCACGGCCTCCTCGTGCGTCATCGCCAGCACGAGCTCGGATCCCTTGCGGTCCTGCAGCTTGAACAGCTCGTCGATCTCGTCGC
This sequence comes from Solirubrobacterales bacterium, assembly GCA_038224135.1. GTDB lineage: Bacteria > Actinomycetota > Thermoleophilia > Solirubrobacterales > Solirubrobacteraceae > F1-60-MAGs163. Next base: position 17,430 of record JBBRFO010000047.1, on the reverse strand, counting down.
GGCCGGTGCGCTTCCACAGCTCGCGCGGGTGGATCACCGGCATCAGCAGCTCCAGGCCGCCGATCGCGTCCATCTCGTCGCGGATGATCTGCACCGCGCGCTGATGCACGCGCCAGCCGGCCGGCATCCATGACCACAGCCCTGTGCCGAGCTGCCGAACCAGCCCCGCCCGCACGCCGAGGACGTGCGAGATCGCCTCGGCGTCGGCCGGCGCCTCACGCTCGGTGGGCAGCAGGTACTCGCTCATCCGCATAGGCGCCAACTGTATGCGCTGGGCCCCCGCCGGCACGGACCGCGGGCGCGCTAGGTTTGACGTAGCGGCCCGGACGCGATCCGGGCTCCGATCACAGCCCCCGACCTGGAGAGACACCCATGGCCTTCGAGGTTCCGCCGCTCCCCTACGCCTACGACGCGCTCGAGCCGCACATCGACGAGCTGACGATGCGCACGCACCACGACAAGCACCACCAGGCCTACGTCGACAAGGCGAACGCCGCCCTGGAAGGCACCGACATGGCCGACGCCGCGGTCGAGGACGTCGTCAAGAACCTCGGCTCGCTGCCGGCGGACAAACAGGGTCCCGTGCGCAACAACGCCGGCGGTCACCTCAACCACACGATGTTCTGGGACTCGATGGGCCCGGAAGCGGGCGGCGCGCCGAGCGGCGCACTGGCCACCGCGATCGACGGCGCGTTCGGCTCGCTCGACGCATTCAAGGAACAGTTCGAGGCCGCGGGCGTCGGCCGCTTCGGCTCCGGCTGGGCCTGGCTCGTGCTCGACGCCGGCGCGCTGAGGATCACCAGCACGGCCAACCAGGACAGCCCGCTGGAGTCCGGTCAGACGCCGCTGCTGGGCAACGACGTCTGGGAGCACGCGTACTACCTGACCTACCAGAACCGTCGCCCGGACTACCTCAAGGCGTGGTGGAACGTCGTCGCATGGCCCGTCGTCGAGGCCCGTTACGCCGCCGCCGGCGGCGCATAGCCGCCCGCAGCGGTGACGCCCGGCCCTGGCGCTAGCCTGGGCCTCACGGCCCATGGGGGCGGCACGATGCCGCCCCCGCTTTTTTTCGCCGACGTACCGCAACCCGGGCCCCCAGAGGGAGTTTGTCCTGTGATGCCCCGCTTTCCCCGCACGCTGTTCCTCACGTTGCTGATGCTGCTGGCCACGGCCGGCCCCGCGTCCGCTGCGAGCGACCTGCTCGTCGGCATCGCCGACGACGGCGTGACCCAGCGCTCCCCCACGCTGGGCGGCCTGGCAATCCCGCAATGGCAGGCCGACGGCGTCGACGTGGCGCGCGTGATGATCATCTGGAACTACATCGCGCCCGGACGCGATGCGCTCAGCCAGCCGTCCGGCTTCAACGCGTCCGACCCGAACGATCCGCAGTACAACTGGAGCGATCCGGACCGCACGATCGCCCAGCTGGTCGCCGCCGGCATCAAGCCGATCATCACGGTCACCGGTCCGGCACCGATCTGGGGCAGTTCGGTTCCGTCGCGGCGCCAGAGCCGCTACAAGCCCGACGCGACGAAATTCGCCGCGTTCGCCAAGGCCGCGGCTCAGCGGTACGCCGCGGTGACCGACCAGTACATCCTCTGGAACGAGCCGAACATCGATCAGTGGATGCAGCCGCAGTCCGACTGCGTGCGCAAACGCTGCACCCCGGCCGCGCCGGCGATCTATCGCGGCATCGCGAACAAGGCGATTCCGGCGATCAAGGCCGGCGACCCCGGCGCCCAGGTGTTCTTCCCGGCGCTGGCGCCGCGCGGGGTCCCGACGCCGACGTCGCGCAACGCCAACCTCAAGCCACTGACGTTCCTGCGCGCGCTCGGCTGCGTCGATGCCAAGAATCGCCGTGAGCACAAGAGCGCGCACTGCCGCACGGGCTTCAAGGCGGTCGATGGCGACGGCATCGCCTACCACCCGCACGGCGTCCTCAATGCTCCGGATCAGTCCTTCCCGGATAAGGACACGGCGTCCTTTGCCGACCTCTCGCGGCTGTACGCGACGGTCGATGGAATCCAGAAGGCCGGCGGCTTCCTGCACAACGGTTCGAAGACGAGCAAGTTCAACTTCTACTTCACCGAGTTCGGGTACGAGACGAACCCGCCGGATCCGGTCCGCGGCGTCACGCTCGACCAGCAGAACCGCTTCCAGCAGCAGGCGGCGTACCTCAGCTGGCGGGCCCCTCGGATCAAGATGCTGATGCAGTACCTGTGGCGCGATGACGCCGTCGGGCCGTCGAAGTTCAGTGGCTGGCAGTCGGGCCTGTTCGGCTTCGACGGCCGCGCGAAGCCGTGGGCCAAGGGTTTCCCCAACCCGTTCTGGGTCGACCTGCCACGCGGCAAGCGCTCGGCGACCGTCTGGGGTCAGGTGCGACCCGGCACGACGTCGCAGGTGACGATCCAGCGCCGGCTGCCGGGCAGTTCGACGTGGACGACGATCAAGCAGCTGCAGACCGACGCACGCGGCTACTTCAGCCTCAAGCAGACGGTCCCGTCGGGATCGACGAGCTTCCGCTTCCGCTACGACTCGACGGTCGGCGCGCCATCGCTGACGATCAAGCCCGGCATTCCGCTCCCCGACCCGAGCCCGTCTCCGGACCCGGGCGGTGCATCGCCAGTGATCGCGCAGGCCGCGCAGGTGGCCAAGCACACGGTCACCTCGTCGGCGTGGACGGTCAAGCCGCTGTCGGCACGCGCGGCGAAGCATCGCCGCCGCTGACCGGCTGACGGGCCGGCTCAAGCCGGTAGTGCCGCGGGTTCAGCGCCCGCGTGCGGCGGCGGAACTCGAACGTCGGTCCCGGCCACAGCACGGAGTTGCGACCAGTGCGGTCCAGGTACCAGCTGCGGCAGCCGCCCAGTGCCCAGACCGTGCCGGCCGAACGCTCGTCGATCTCGGCGCAGAAGCCGGCCTGTGCCTGCGCGCTGACCTCGATCGTCCCGGCCCGCCGCGAGCTCAGCAGCGCCAGCGCGTCGAGCACGTACGCGATCTGCGATTCGATCATGTAGATGATCGAGTTGTGGCCCAGGCCGGCGTTCGGGCCGCCGAGCAGGAACAGGTTCGGGAAGCCGTGGATCGCGCTGGCCAGGTACGTCCGCGGGCTCCCGGCCCAGACGTCCGCCAGGCTGTCCCCCGCCGAGCCGATCACGCGCTCGGCGATCGGCACGTCGGTCACGTGGAAGCCGGTACCGAGGATGATCGTGTCGACCTCGCGCTCGCTGCCGTCGGCGGCGACGATCGAGCGCTCGCGAACCTCACGGATGCCGCCGCTGACGACCTCGACGTTCGGCTGCTGCAGCGCCGGGTAGTAGTCGCTGGAGATCAGGATCCGCTTGCAGCCCATCCGGTAGTCCGGCGTCAGCCGCGCGCGCAGGCCGGGATCGCGGACCTGCGAGGCCAGGTGCGCCGACGCGACGCGCTCGCTCAGCGCCATCAGCCGCGGGTGCTTGAACGACAGGTAGTACGCCTCACGCGTGCCGTACACCCAGGCCCGCCCGAGCCGCTGCAGCCACGGGAAGCGGCGGTATCCGGCGACCTCGGCCGCGGTGAACGTGCGATCGCGGCGCGGGACGATCCACGGCGGCGTGCGCTGGTACAGATCGAGCCGCGCCACGCGCGGTTGGATTCGCGGGACGAACTGGATCGCCGACGCGCCGGTCCCGATCACGGCCACGCGCGCGCCGTCGAGCTCGTGCTCGTGATCCCACGTCGCCGAATGGAAGACGGCGCCGGTGAAGCGCTCCAGGCCCGGGATGTCCGGAATCGACGGTGCGCTGAGGCCGCCGGGCGCGGCCACGACCACGTCTGCGGTCAGCTCGCCGTCGTTCGTCGAGATCCGCCAGCGCTGCCCGGGCGCGTCCCATGTCATCCGCTCGACGTCGCAGCCGAACCGGATCTGCTCGCGCACGCCGAAGCGGTCGGCGCAGTCCTCCAGGTAGGCCCAGATCTCGGCCTGATCGGGGAACGAGCGCGTCCAGTTCGGATTCGGCGCGAACGAGTACGAGTACAGCTTGGACGGGATGTCGCAGGCACAGCCCGGGTAGCTGTTGTCGCGCCAGGTCCCGCCGAGCGCGGCCGCGCGCTCGAGCACGACGACGTCGCGTATGCCGTGGCGGCGCAGCGCGATCGCCATACCCAGGCCGGAGAAGCCGCTGCCGATGACGGCGACGCGGACGTGCGCGGCCGTCGACTCGCTCACGTGCGGGTGAAGCGCCGGCCGGCGACCGGGGACTGCTCTTCGTCGAGCACGGCGCGGTTGCCGGTGACGCCGGCGGCCTGCAGGACGTCCTCGCCGCCGCCGGAGGCTTCGGCGCTCGCCTCCTCCATCGCGGCCAGGCGCTCGGGCGTCATCTGCGTGTCGTCCTCGTTCTCCAGCAGCCAGCGGGCGGCCTCGGCCGCCGCCGCGTCGTCGCGCACGACGGTCTTGCCGGCCGCGTAGTACTTGTCGATCTCGGTGAAGAGCTCGTCGACGAGGTGCTCCGTCGCGACCTTCTTCAGCGGCTCGCCCTTGCTGAAGATCATCCCCGAGTCCTTGGCCCCGGTGATGCCGAAGTCGGCGTGGCGCGCCTCGCCGATGCCGTTGACGGCGCAGCCCAGGACCGAGACCTCGATTGGGTCGTCGTATGCCGCCAAGCGCTGCTCGATCTCGACGACGACGGAGTCCATGTCGAACTGCAGGCGCCCGCAGGTCGGGCAGGCGATCAGCACCGGCCCGCGATCGCGCAGCTTCAGCGCCTTGAGGATCTCCCAGGCGACCTTGACCTCCTCCTCGGCGTGGAAGGTCGACAGCGAGATCCGGATCGTGTCACCGACGCCGTCGGCCAGCAGCGTGCCGAGGCCGACCGCGGACTTCAGCGAGCCGGTGTACTTCGTCCCGGCCTCCGTCACGCCGAGGTGCAGCGGGTACGGGATCCGCTCGGCCAGCAGCCGGTTGGAGGCGATCGTGTTGGGCACGCTCGTCGACTTCATCGAGACCTTGAAGTTCGTGAAGTCCAGGCGCTCCATCAGCTCGACGAACTCGGTCGCGGCGGTGACGAGCGCCTCGACGGGGTTCGAGTACTCGAGGTCGCGCAGGTGCTTGGGCAGCGAGCCGGAGTTGACGCCGATCCGCATCGGCGTGCCGGTCGCGTTGGCGGCCGCGATCACCTCGGCGACCTTGTCCGGCCCGCCGATGTTGCCCGGGTTGAGCCGCACGCAGGCCGCGCCGGCCTCGATCGCCTTCAGCGCGAGCGTGTGGTTGAAGTGGATGTCGGCGATGATCGGGACCGGCGAGCGGGCGACGATCGTCTTCAGCGCCTCGGCGTCCTGCTCACGCGGGACGGCGACGCGGACGATGTCCGCACCGGCGTCGGCGCAGCGCTGGATCTGGTCCATCGTCGCCTGCAGGTTGGCCGTCTCGGTCTTCGTCATCGTCTGCACGGCGACCGGGGCGCCGCCTCCGACGGGGACGCTGCCGACCATGATCTGCCGCTGCGAAGCCATGCCCAGAGTGTAGGCGCGCCAGCTTCCCCGATAGCCTCGCGCCGGATGCGACCTGTCACCATCCGCGACTACGAGCAGCTGGCCGCCGAGCTCCTCGATGCAGGCCCGCTGGGGTACTACGCCGGCGGCGCCGGTGACGAGCGCACGCTGCGCGACAACGTCGCCGCGTGGGAGCGCCTGCGTCTGCGCCCGCGCGTTCTGCGGGACGTCTCGGCGGTGTCGACGGCGACGACGGTGCTCGGCGCTGAGATCTCGATGCCCGTGCTGGTCGCGCCGACGGCGCTGCAGCGGATGGCGCATGCCGACGGCGAGCCCGGGATGGCGCGCGCGGCGGCGGCGGCGGGGACGCTGATGACGCTCTCGACGCTCGCCACGAGCACGCCGGCGGAGGTCGCCGCGGCGGCGCCGGGCACGCCGCGCTGGTACCAGCTGTACGTGACCAGCGACCGCGGCATCTCCGGCGCACTGGTCGAGCAGGCGGTCGAGCATGACTTCCGGGCCGTGGTCGTCACCGTCGACGCACCCGTGCCCGGAAACCGCGAACGCGACCTCCGGACCGGCTTCACGGTGCCGGGCCACCTCGACATGCCGGCGATCACGGCGGCGCTGGGCCACACCGGCGGCGTGACCGTCGAGGACTTCTTCTCCGTGATCGATCCGAGCATCACCTGGGAGGGGTTCGAGCAGTTCGCGGCAGACTGTCCGCTGCCGGTGATCGTCAAGGGCATCCAGACCGGCGAGGATGCGGCGCTGGCCTGCGAGCACGGCGCCGCAGCGGTGATCGTCTCCAACCACGGCGGGCGCCAGCTCGACGGCGTCAGCGCGACGGCCGACATCCTGCCCGAGGTGATCGACCAGGTCGACGGCCGGATGGAGGTCTACGTCGACGGCGGCATCCGGCGCGGGACGGACGTGCTGGCGGCGCTGGCCCTGGGCGCCCGCGCGGTGCTCGTCGGCAGGCCGATGCTGTGGGGCCTGGCGGCCGGCGGCGAGGCCGGCGCGCGGGACGTGCTGGAGCTGCTGCGCGCCGAGCTCGAGCGCGGCCTCGCGCTGCTCGGGTGCCGCTCGGTCGCCGAGGTCGGCGCCGGTCACGTGCTGCGGTAACCGACGGGCCGGCCCGCCGGCACCACCCGCCCGGAGTTATCCCCCCTGCGGCAGGGACAAGTCGTAACGGACAGCCGATCGCCCGCCCGCTGGTCTCCACCCCGCGCATCCCAGCCGGCCGCAGTTCGTCTCCAGTCGGCGCCGCACGGCGGACGCCGCCGGCGCCCCACCCCTCAGCCCGCGTACATGCCCTCGATCGCGGCGTCGTACTTCGCGCCGATCGGCTTGCGCTTGAGCTTCATCGTCGGCGTCAGCTCCTCGCCGCCGGGCGCCCAGTCGCCCTCCAAGACCGTGAACTTCTTGATCTGCTCGACGCGGGCCATGTGCGTGTTGGCGAGGTCGATGCCCTTCTGGATCTCGGCGATCACGGCCGGGTTCGACGCCAGCGCCTCCAATGCGGTGTCCTCGATCCCGTTCTGCTGCGCCCAGAGCGGCGCGAAGTCGGCGTCGAGCACGATCAGCGCGGTGTTGTACGGGCGGGCGTCACCGATGCAGCAGGCCTGGCCGATCAGCGGGTGCGCGCTCTTGACGTGCGCCTCGATGTTGGCGGGCGACATGTTCTTGCCCGCCGCGTTGATGATGATCTCCTTCTTGCGATCGACGATCTTGAGGTAGCCGGCCTCGTCGAAGGCGCCGATGTCGCCCGTGTGCATCCAGCCGTCGGCGTCGATCGCGTCGGCCGTCTGCTCGGGCAGGTTGCGATAGCCGAGCATCACGATGTCGCCCCGCACGAGGACCTCGCCGTCGTCGGCGAGCGTGATCTCGACGTTCGGCCCGGGCGGGCCGACCGTGCCGATCCGGATGTTGTCGGGCGGGTTGACCGTGCCGGCGCCGCACGTCTCCGACATGCCCCACAGCTCCGACAGCGGCAGGCCGATCGCGTGGAAGAACTCGAGGACCTCGACCGGCGTCGGCGCCGCGCCGACGTTGATCGCCAGCACCTCGTCGAGGCCGACCATCGCGCGCCAGCCGGCGAAGATCGCCTCATCGGCGGCGGCGACCTGTGCCGCCAGCTCGGCCGGGACCTGCTCCCCGCGCTGCTCCAGGCGGACCTTCTGTACTGCTGCGGCGACCGCGCCCTGCAGCTTCTCGCGGGCCTCCGGCTCCTGGCCGGCGACCATCGTGTCGATGCCGGACTTCAGCTTCTCCCAGATCCGCGGGACGGCGAAGAACCAGTGCGGCCGCACCTCTTTGACGGCCGCCATGACCTGCCGCGGGTCCTCACAGGTCGTGACCTCCAGCCCGAACACGATCGGCAGGTAATGGTGCGCCGCGCGCTCAGCGATATGCGCCGCCGGCAGCCACGACACGACGCGTGAGCCGGCCGGGAACTGGACGATCTGCTCGATCCCCTTGACCGCGCTCAGCAGGTTGCGATGCGCCAGCTGGACGCCCTTCGGCGGCCCGGTCGTGCCGGAGGTGTAGATCAGCGTCAGCACGTCCTCGGCGTCGAGCGCGGCAGTAGCCGCCGCCGCGTCGAAGCCCGGGTTGCTGCCGGCGACGTCAGCGATCGCCGTGACGCCCTCGGGAGCGCCCTCTGCCGGCGGGTCGATCAGGATCACGTGCTCGACGGCGGGCAGCTCGCTCACGGCCTCCAGCATCACCGGCAGGAAGGCCCGCTCGCAGATCACCACGTGCGCGCCGGCGTCACCGACGACGTAGCGGATCTGCTCGGCCGTGTAGGTCTGGTAGATCGAGAACGGCGTGCCGCCGGCGGTCACGACGGCCAGGTCGGCAACGTGGAATTCCGGCCGGTTGGCCAACATCAGCGCGACCGTCCGCCCCCGCTCGACGCCCAGCAGCCGCAGGCCGCCGGCCAGCGCGTCGACCTGCTCCTGCAGTTCGCCCCAGGTCAGCCGGACGTCGCCCGAGCGGGTGCGGACCGCCAGGTCGCCGGCGCGCTCTGCCGCCGTGATCCGGAAGGCCTGCGCGATCGTCGTCGCCTCGCTGGTGGCCCGGGCCTTCACGCTCGTCTCCATGCCGGGACCGTACCTGCTGTGCGGGCGCGGTGCGCGGTCGGTGACGCAGGCGTCACCTTCAGCGCGTGACGTGGAAGCCGTCGCCCGTCAGGCGTCCGATGTCGTTGGTCAGCCCGATCGCGAACAGCGCGATCACGAGGATGAATCCGACCGCGCTGGCCCGCTCCAGCACCGAGTACGGGATCGGCCGGCCGCGAACCTTCTCGGCCAGCGCCCAGAAGATGTGGCCCCCGTCGAGCGGCAGGAACGGGAACAGGTTCACCAGCGCGAGCGACAGCGAGATGATCGCCAGGACGTAGACCGCCTGCGCCCAGTCGAACGCCACGGACTGGCGCGTCACCTCGTACGACCCGACGACGCCGGAGACCTCCTTGCGCGCCTTCGAGGAGTACGCGAGCTTGCCGATCGCGCTGACCGTCCGCTTGGAGATGTCGGCCATCTTCGAGACGCTCTCGCCGGCGGCGGGGCCGATGCCGGCGTTCTTCCGGTCGATCCCGAACGCGAAGCCGAGCCGTGCCCGCTTGGCAGCGGCGTCGTAGCGCGGGACGGCCTTGAGCGTGACCGGCTTGCCGTCGCGCTCGACCAGCAGCGTCGCGGCCGTCGTCGCGCGGCAGCCGGCGGTCGGCGTCCCTGAACACGTGTGCGAGGCGACCTGCTTGCCCAGCGCCTGCGCATCGCCGCGCACGCCGTCGACGGCGAGCAGCTTGTCGCCGGTCTTCAGCACGGTCGCTGCGACGGATCCCTTCTCGATCGCCTCCACGCGCGACGTGCCGCTCGCGACGCCGAAGTGCAGGAACAGCCCGAAGAGGATCACGAAGGCGACCAGCAGGTTCATCGCCGGGCCGGCGGCGATGACGACGACGCGCTTCCAGACCGGCATGCGGAAGTACGCGCGGTCGGCGACCTCCTCCGGGATCTCCTCGTGCGGATTCATCCCCGTGATCCGCACGTACCCGCCGAGCGGAATCACGCCGATCGCGTACTCGGTCTCACCGCGCGTGCGCCGGGCGATGTGCGGCGGGAAGAACAGCGAGAACCGCTCGACCCGCATGCCGACGGCCTTGGCGGCGGCGAAGTGCCCGAACTCGTGCAGCAGGATCAGGGCCGCGAAGCCCAGGAAGGCGAGGAGATAGCTCAACCCCTCTGAGGATAGGCGGCGCCGCCGGCGCCTACGCCGCTTCGTCCACCAGCTCGGCCGCAACCTCGCGCGCGGCGCGATCGGCGTCGTAGAGGGTGTCGAACGCGCGGATCGGCTCGCCGGGCAGCCGGTCGAGCGTCGCGGCGATCACGTCGGCGATCGTCAGGAAACCGATCCGGCCGGCGAGGAACGCGTGCACGGCGACCTCGTTGGCGGCATTCAGGACACACGGCGCAGTGCCGCCGGCGCGGCCGGCCTGACGGGCCAGGTCCAGGCAGGGGAACGTCGCCTCGTCGACGGGCTCGAACGTCAGCGCGCCGATCTGTGCCAGATCGAGCGGGCGGACCGGCAGCTCGACGCGCTCCGGGTGGTGCAGCGCATAGGCGATCGGGACGCGCATGTCGGGATGGCCGAGGTGCGCGAGCGAGGCGCCGTCGCACAGCAGCACGTACGAGTGGACGATCGACTGCGGGTGGACGACGACGTCGATGCGGTCGTACCCGACGCCGAACAGGTGCTGGGCCTCGATCACCTCGAGGCCCTTGTTCATCAGCGTGGCCGAGTCGATCGTGATCTCCCCGCCCATCGCCCAGGTCGGATGGTTCAGCGCCTGCTCGATCGTGACGTCCGCCAGCTCGGCGCGCGTGCGACCACGGAACGGCCCGCCGGACGCCGTCAGCACGAGCTTGTCGACCGTCCCGGGTGCCTCGCCCGCCAGCAGCTGGTGCAGGGCCGAGTGCTCGGAATCGACGGGGATGATCCGGGCGCCGGTCGCCTCGGCCAACTGCATCATGAGGTCGCCGCCGACGACGAGCGACTCCTTGTTCGCCAGCGCCAGGTCGATCCCCTCGCCGAGCGTCGCGACGCTCGGACCCAGGCCCGCCGATCCGACGATCGCGTTGAGCACCATGTCGGCGCCGGAGTCGACGATCAGCTCGACGAGTCCCTGCGGGCCGGCGAGCACCTCGCCGTCGAACGCAGCCCGCGCGCGCTCGACCGCATCCGGGTCGCTGAGCGCGATGCGCTGCACGCCGGTTGCGCGTGCCTGGCCGACGAGCGCCTCCCACGATCCGTTGGCGCTGAGGCCAACGACCCCGAGCTCACCGCTGCGGGCGATGACGTCGAGCGCCTGGACGCCGATCGATCCGGTGGACCCGAGAATGAGGATGCGGCGCTGCACGGTCGGCCACAGTCTGCCCGACCGTGACCGTCGAGCACGCGGCGGGCGTAGCATCCGTGGTGATGCCCGATCCCGCGATCGCCACGTTGACGGGACTGCCGTGCCCCTGCTGCGGTGAGCGCACGCTGCGCTCGCGCGGTCCGCAGCCCGGTCCGATCAGCTGTGGATCGTGCGACGCGTCGCTCGAGGGCGTCGCCGATGTCACCGTCGTCAGCGATCGAGCGCGGCGCTGGGGCGGCTGCTGCGCCGGCTTCATGCGACACGAGCTGCAGTGGCGCGACCGCGATGGTCAGGCGGGCACGACCCCATTCGAGACCTGGACGCAGGACCGCGTCCGGCTCGGTGCCGGCGACCGCGTGTCGCTGCTGTTCCCGGGCGACCGGCGTCCAAGCCGCAGCCACCCGCCGATGCCGCTGATGGTCGCCGACCATACGACCGGCGACATCTGGCCGCTCGCCGGGTCGGTGGCGGTGCAGACGCTGCGGCCGGGGCGGTAGTCCGGCGCGGCCGGAGGGCCGCCGGCCCACGAGCCCGGGGCCTCGCCGGCGCTCGCTCCCAGACAGCTTCCTGGTGCCCTAGCGTGAACGGTCCATGGCTGTCGCGAACGATCACTTCAGGATGCCCGACGGCAGTATCTACATCGTGCGACGGGCCAGCGCGGAGACCGACGGAGCGTTCGTCGAGATGGAGTTCGTGCTTCCGTCTCGCTGCGTGCCTCCGCCGCCCCACGTTCATCCGCGGCAGGTGGAGACGTATGAGGTCCTCGAAGGACACTTCGACGTCGTCGTCGACGGGACGTGGCGCACGCTCGGTCCGGGCGAGTCGGCTTCCGTCCCCGTCGGAGCCCTGCACACGTTCCGCAATCGCTCGGGCGACGTTGTCCGCGTCCGAAACCGGCACCGGCCGGCGCTGCGCTTCGAGGACTTCATCGAGCGCACCTCCCGGACCCTTCAGGCCGCAGGCGTGACGCGCAAGCGCGATCCACGCGTCCCGCTGTACCTCTCAGCGGTCATGCTCGACTACGGCGAGACGCTCATTCCAGGTCGCAGACGCGAACGCATTCCGATGCAGGCGCTCGCGCGGATCGCGCGGCTGCTTCCGGCCCCGGGCGGCACTCCGCCGCGCTGACCGTCCCCGGTCGGACCCCGCAGGACGCCGGCTCGGGTCGTGGCGGGCGGCCGCGTTGGACCCACGAGTCCCTACTCCTCCTCCCCGTCCAGCACCTCGATCCCCAGCGCTGATGCCCACACGTCGGCCAGCGCGACGATGTCGGCCCACGGCATCGCCGATCCGCGCAGCTGCTCCGCGCCCTCGATCCCGTCCAGCCGGCAGTCACGCAGCTCGCAGCGGACCAGCCGAGCGTCGCGCAGATCGACGCGCGTCATGTCGCAGCCGTGGAAGCGCACGGCGTCCAGGCGGGCTTCGAGGAAGTCCGCCTGCGCGAGCAGACAGTCCTCGAAGGTGACCCGCCGCAGCTGCGAGCCGGCGAACGAGCCGAGGTCGATGCGGCACGACGTGATCGTCACGTCCTCGAGCGTGGCGTCGGCGAACGCGATGCCGGTCATCCGTGAGCCGTCGATCGTGACCGCCCGCAGCAGCGCACGGCGAGCCTGAACGTTCGCGAGGTTGCACTGCTCGACAGTGACGTCCGTCAACGCGAGCGCGTCCAGCACAGCCCCGCTCAGGTCGACGTCGCGCAGGCGGCTGGCCGAGAAGCGAACCCCGCGTGCCCGCTGCTCGCCAAGCTCGCTCCCGTCGAGGCGGACGGCCTCGTACGTGTCGTCATCCTCGAGCGCGGCAACCGGCTCGGCATCCAGCGCGGCCGCAAGAACCGGGAGCCGTGGTGACTGCGCGGCCTTGCGCACCTACAGCAGCGCCTCCCACACGTAATACCCCGCCACGATCGCGAACAGCGCCGCGTCCAGCCGATCGAGCGCCCCGCCGTGCGCGCCGAAGATCGCACTTGTGTCCTTCACGCCGACGTCGCGCTTGACGAAGCTCTCGAAGATGTCGCCGATCGGCGCGGCGACGGCGACGGCGAGGCCGATCAGCAGTGCGTCGGTGCCGCTGAGCCAGTCCTGGTAGAGCCCGGCGAACCAGGCCGCCGCGATCGCCGCGGCCATCCCGAACAACAGCCCTTCGACGGTCTTGTTCGGCGACAGCACCGGCGCCAGCGGCCGCTTGCCGAAGGCCCGGCCACCGAGGTATGCGCCGGTGTCGCCGAGGAACGTCGCGACCAGCACATCCGTGAGGATCGCCCCGCCGTGCGGCAGATCACGCAGCAGCACCGCGTGCGCGAACGGCAGCCCGATCCAGAACAGCCCCAGCGCCGTGACCGCGATCCCCGCGCCGCCGGTCCGCTGGGGCTGCAGCAGGCCCATGCCGAAGACGAACGGCAGCGACAGCATGAACGCCAGCAGCACCGTCGACGCATCGCCCAGCGCGGCGGCGACGACCAGCGCCACGAGCGCGACGAAGCCACCGAAGATCACCGGGTTGGTGCGCTCGAACATCGTGAACAGTTCGCGCAGGCAGATCACGCCGAGCACCGCCATACCGGCGGCGAACACCGGCCCGCCGGCGACGACCAGGCCGATCGCCAGCAGCACGAGCGGGATCGCGGAAACCAGCCGCGCCGTCAGGTCCGACCCGCGGTTGCGCCGGGCACGATTGCGAGCACGACGAGCCGGCGGTGCCGACCGGCGCGGACGCGGCACGCTCATCCGCGACCGCCGAATCGCCGCCGGCGCCGGGTGAACTCGTCGAGTGATTCGACCAGCGCCTCACGCGTGAAGTCCGGCCACAACTCGTCGCGGAAGATCAGCTCCGCGTACGCCGACTGCCACAGCAGGTAGTTCGACAGCCGCTGCTCGCCGCTGGTGCGGATCACGAGGTCGGGATCGTGCATCTCGGGCGCGTACAGCAGTTCGCGGAACGCGTCCTCGCCCCCGCCCTCATAGCGCGCGGCGGCGTCGAGCAGCTCTGCCCGCCCGCCGTAGTTGAACGCGACGAACAACGTGATGGCGTCGCCACCTGCGGTCTCGGCCTCGGCCCAGTCCATCTGCTCCAGCAGCGCCGGCGCCACGCCCTCGCGTCGGCCGATGAAGCGCATCCGCACGCCCTCGTCGCGCAGCTCCGGCGTCTCGACGCGGAGCCGCTGCGAGAACATCCGCATCAGGCCGGTGACCTCTTCGGCCGACCGCGACCAGTTCTCCGTCGAGAACGAGTAGACGGTGAGCTCCTTCACGCCCAGCGCCGCCGCGTCGCGCAGGCGCGCCTTGACCGTGTCGGCCCCGGCCTCGTGCCCGTCGGTGGCGGGCAGGCCGCGCTGCGATGCCCAGCGGCCGTTGCCATCCGTGATGATGGCGACGTACCGCGCCGCGCGGCCCTCGGCCGCCATCAGACCTCCATGATCTCGGCTTCCTTGCCCTTCAGGTAGCCGTCCAGCTCCGCGATCTGACCGTCGGTCAGCTTCTGCAGTTCGACCTCGCCGCGGTGCTCGTCGTCGGCGCCGACGTCGCCCTCGCTGCGCAGGCCGCGCAGGTCGTGCATCACGTCGCGGCGCACGTTGCGCACGGCGATCCGTCCCTCCTCGGCGATGTTCCGCGCGACCTTGACCAGTTCGCGGCGGCGCTCCTCGTTGAGCTCGGGAATCGCCAGGCGGATGATCTTGCCGTCGTTCCCCGGCGTCAGGCCCAGGTCGGACTCCATGATCGCCTTCTCGATGACCTTGATCGAGGACTGATCGAACGGCTGGACGGTCAGCAGCCGCGCCTCCGGCGCGTTGATCGTCGCCAGCTGCTTGAGCGGCGTCGGCGCGCCGTAGTAGTCGACCATCACGCGGTCCAGCACTGACGGGCTGGCGCGTCCGGTGCGGACGCCGGCGAACTCCTGGTTCGTCGATTCCACGGACTTGTGCATGCGCTCCTCGGCCTCGAGCAGCAGCTCATCGATCAGTTCGCTCATGTGGTGACCAGGGTTCCGACGCGCTCGCCCGAGACTATCCGGTCGATGTTGCGGTCGTCATCCATGTTGAAGACGTAGAGGGGCAGGTTGTTCTCCATACAGAGCGCCAGCGCCGTGGCGTCCATGACCTTCAGACCGCGCTGCAGCGCGTCCATGTGCGAGATCTCCGGGATCAGCTGGGCTTCGGGATCCTCGTGCGGGTCGGCCGTGTAGACGCCGTCGACACCGTTCTTGGCCATCAGGATCGCCTCAGCGTGGATCTCGGTCGCGCGCAGAGCGGCGGCGGTGTCGGTGGTGAAGAACGGGTTGCCGGTGCCGGCGGCGAAGATCACGACGCGGCCCTTCTCGAGGTGGCGCATCGCGCGGCGGCGGATGTACGGCTCGGCGACCTCGGCGACGGTGATCGCCGACTGCACGCGCACGTGGACGCCGACCTTCTCCAGCGCGTCCTGCAGCGGCAGCGCATTGAGCAGCGTCGCGATCATGCCCATGTAGTCGGCGGTCGCGCGGTCCATCCCGGCCGCCGCCCCGGCCATCCCGCGGTAGATGTTGCCGGCGCCGACGACGATCGCGATCTCCACCCCGCGGTCGCGCACCGAGCGGATCTGCTGGGCGACGGCGCGCAGGCGTTCGGGGTCGGTCCCGTAGTCCAGTTCGCCCATCAGCGATTCGCCGGAGAGCTTGATCAGGACGCGGCGGAAGGCGGGTTCGGACACTGCGCCTGACCCTACCGCCGAGCGGTCGAGCGAGGTCGCGCGGGTGGGTTGCGGGAGGGTGGCGGGTTGCACGGACGATCGCGGGCCGTGCCAGCCATCAATCGGTCGAGATCAGACGCCGTCCCGGGGCGTGGGCTGACGTGTGGACCACTGTGGTGGTCACATCAGCCCGCCTGCTCGACGAGCCGGTCCGCCACGTAGGCTCGCGATCGTGCTGGAGTCTGCCGACCTCGTCGCCTTCGTCGGCGCCACCGACCTCGATCGCGCCCGCGTCTTCTACGCGGACACCCTCGGCCTGCCGGTATTCGAGCAGACGCCGATCGCGCTGGTGGTCGACTGCCGAGGGACGGCGCTGCGCGTCACGCAGGTCGACACCGTCGCGCAAGCCGGCTACACCGTCCTCGGGTGGTCGGTCACGAATCTCCGCGACATGCTTGAGCGGCTGCTCGCCAACGGCGTCACCGCCCGCCGGTACGACCGCCTCGAGCAGACCGAGCTCGGCATCTGGCACAGCCCCGCCGGCGCGCAGGTCGCCTGGATCACCGACCCCGACGGCAACGTCCTGTCGCTGACGCAGCACTGAGCCCGGGCAGCGCCCAAGGCCTCCCGGCATGCGCCAGAAACGTCGTTGAGGCCCCGCAGCGATGACAGCTCGCGGCGGGCCTGCCACGACGACAGAACTACTCGCCGACAGCAAACCTCGTAAAGCGTCGCACGACGATGTTCTCGCCGGTCTTCGCCGACAGATCCGCCCGGATCTGGTCGATCGACTTGCCGTCGTACTTGTCACCGTTGACGTGCGGCTGGGCGAGCAGGGAGATCTCCGACAGCCACTTGTTGAGCATGCCCTCGACGATCTTCGGCCGGATGTTGTCCGGCTTGTCGGCAGCCTGCTGTTCGAAGACGCGGATCTCGGCGTCCTTTGCCTCCTGGGGCACGTCGTCAACACTGACGTAGAGCGTCTGCGGGCTCGCGGCCGCGTGCATCGCGATGTCGCGGGCAAAGGCGATGAACTCATCGTTCTTGGCGACGAAGTCGGTGTTGCAGTCGACCTCGACGAGCACGCCGACCTTGCCGTTGGCGTGGATGTAGGACTGGACGGTGCCCTCGGCCGCCTCGCGGTCGGCGAGCTTGCCGAGCTTGTTGCCCATCTTGACGCGCAGGATCTCGACGGCCTTGTCGACGTCGCCCGCGGACTCGGTCAGAGCGTTCTTGCAGTCCATCATGCCGGCGCCGGTCTGCTTGCGCAGGGCGGCGACATCGCTGGCGGTGATGGTGGTCATGCTGGGGTTCCTTCCTGGCCCGCGGCGTCCGCGGCGGGCGTCTCATCGGGGGTCTCGGCGGCGGGAGCCTCAGGCTCGGCCGGAGCAGCGGCCTCAGGCTCCGCCGGAGCGGGAGCAGCGGCTTCGGGCTCCGCCGGAGCGGGAGCGGCGGCTTCGGGTTCAGCCGGCGCGGGAGCGGCGGCTTCGGGCTCGGCCGGAGCCGGAGCAGCGGCCTCAGGCTCCGCCGGCGCGGGAGCAGCGGCCTCGGGCTCCGCGGCAGCGACAGGCTCAGCCGGAGCAGGCGCTTGCGGAGCAGCCGGAGCGGCCGGCGCCTCGGCCGGCGTGCCAGCCTGCGCGGCAGCAGCCGTCTCGGCCTGTGCGGCCTCGGCAGCGGCGACCTCGCGTGCGGCACGCTCGGCAGCCTCGCGGGCGGTGCGCTCCTCGGCGTCGGCGCGGGCTTTGTCCTCAGCAGCAAGGAACGTCAGGCGCCCCTCGGCCAGGATGTCGGCGATCGCGCCGGCGATCACGTTGCACGAGCGCATCGCGTCGTCGTTGCCGGGGATCACGAAGTCGATGCCGTCCGGGTTGCAGTTGGTGT
>JBBRFO010000046.1:0-20141 GCA_038224135.1 Solirubrobacterales bacterium | reverse complement strand
CGGACCTCCGATGAGGCCCAGCATGGCCATGCGCCGTGGCACCAGGCCTGAGGCGTACATCAGGTAGCCCAGGATGATGCCGTTCCCGACGCCGACGACGAAGCCGGGTCCGAGCCGGAACGTCCAGTCGTGGATCGCGACGAGCGAGCGTCCGGCGACCTGCAGCGTGGCCGGGTCCGAGCTGGTTCCTGCCAGGTCCTGCCGCAGGGTCACGACCGCCAGGAGGCTGAGGATGCCGACGGCGATGAAGGCGGACTCGATCAGGCGGGACGAGACAAAGCCGAGGGCGAGGATCTCGCTCTGCCGCTTGAGCATCGGGAACATCACGACCGCGGTGCCGATGTTCGCGATGATCAGGATCAGTTCCAGGAACGCGCCGAGGTACACATGGCTGTCGGCACCGGCCCCCGTGATGTAGCTGTGGTCATGGAGCACCGAGTGGTACAGCAGCACCGCCGGGATCGAGGTGACGAACGTGATCACCCACAACACGCCGGCTATGCGCGCGCTGTCGCGCGTCGACGCTGCCGTGGGGTGATCGACAACCGCGCCGGTGGCGCGCTCGGGTGCAGCTGGCATGAAGATTCCTGCCTCTGGAGAGGGTGCGGCGGCCAAGGGGTCACGGGCGACCGGCCCGGATCGAACGGCAGCCGCAAGGGCTACCCGCCGCGCTTTCGAGGCGAGGCGGCGACCATACACCGGCTGGCCCGTTCATACCCCGCCACGAAGACGTACGCGCGTCGCTAAGCCTCCGCGACCGCCGGAGCCGCGCCCGGCCGCGGCAACCCGCGCAGCAGCGTCGACGCCGCGACCGCACCCGCCAGCGCCAACAGCGCGGCCAGCGCGAACGCGCCCTGATACCCATGCGTCAGGGCCGCCCCATTGACGCTGCCGGTCCCGGGGTGCGCGGCAATGTACGAGCTCGTACGTGAGGCGGCGAAGCTCGACAACGCCGCCAGCCCCAGAGCCCCGCCGAGCTGCCGCGACGTGTTGACCAGGCCCGACGCCAAGCCCGCCAGCTGCGGCGGCACGCCCGACACGGCCGCGATCGTCACCGGGACGAACGACAGGCCGAAGCCGAGCGCCGCGACGACCGACGGGATCAGCACGTCGGCGGCCCACGACCCGCTGGCCGAGATCTGCGTGAACAGCGCCGATCCGGCGGCGATCAGCGTCAGCCCGAGCGTCAGCGTGTTGCGCACGCCGAACCGCGCGATCAGCCGGGGCGCGGCGGTGGCGGTGGCTGCCAGCGTCAGTGTCATCGGCAGGAATGCGAGGCCGGCGCGGATCGGCGTCAGCCCGAGCACCTGCTGCAGGTACAGCGAGATGAAGAACCACAGCGCGAACATCGAGCTGCCCATCAGCACGACGGCGATGTTGGCGCCGGTCAGGTTGCGCGAGGCGAAGATCGACAGCGGGACGAGCGGCGCCTTGGCGAACCGTGCCTCGATCAGGAAGAACAGCGCCACCAGCGCCAGCCCCGCGAGCAGCGGCACGAGGACCTGCCAGCCGGTCCACCCGTATCGCTCGATGTTGACGATCGCCAGCACGACAGAGCTGAGCCCCGCAGTGATCGAGATCGCGCCGCCGAGGTCGAAGCTGCGATGCGTGAGCGTGGCGCGGCTCTCGACGAACACGCGGTAGGCGGCCGGCATCAGCGCCAGGCCGATCGGCACGTTGATCAGGAAGATCCAGCGCCAGCTGAGCAGGCCCGTCAGCAGCCCGCCGACGAGCGCGCCCGCGGTGCCGCCCGCGGCCGCGATCGCGCCCCAGAAGCCGAGCGCGCGGTTGCGCTCGGGCCCCTCGGCGAACGTCGTCATGATGATCGACAGGGTCGCCGGCGCAACCACCGCGCCGCCCAGTCCCTGCAGCGCCCGCGCCGCGATCAGCTGGCCCTCGCTCTGCGCGAGCGCGCCGAGCAGCGAGGCGAGCGTGAAGATCCCGACGCCGACGAGGAACATCCGCTTGCGGCCGAGCAGATCGCCCGAGCGCCCGCCGAGCAGCAGGAATCCGGCGAACGTGACGGCATACGCGCTGACGACCCACTGCAGCGCGCTCTCGGAGAAGTGCAGCCCCTCGCGGATCGACGGCAGTGCGACGTTCACGACGGAGACGTCGAGGATCACCATGAACTGCGCGACGCAGGCGACCAGCAGCACCATCCCTTGGCGCGGGACTCTGGGTGCGTCGGTCATGCGGTTCCTCCGAGGAAGTCGAGTGTGCGGTCGGCGACGAGATCGGGGCGCTCGTCGGCGATGAAGTGCCCTGAGTCGGCAACGCGGACGATGCTCAGGGGGTCGCCGCGATGCTCGGCGGCGTCGACCATGTGCGGGCTGATGACGCGGTCTCGCCGGCCGAACAGCAGCAGCGTCGGGACCTCCAGGACCGCATCGGCGTACTGCCCGCGCAGCAGCGCCGGCAGCTCGCGGCGCTGGAACGTGCGGTAGATCTCGCGGGTCACGTGGCCGCGGCCCGGCTCGGCCAGCGGGCCGGTGAAC
The DNA here is from genome assembly GCA_038224135.1 of Solirubrobacterales bacterium. GTDB lineage: Bacteria > Actinomycetota > Thermoleophilia > Solirubrobacterales > Solirubrobacteraceae > F1-60-MAGs163. The sequence goes on along the minus strand of JBBRFO010000046.1, from coordinate 17,643 downwards.
TGGGCCATGTCGGCGTCACTGAAGGCGTCTGCGTGGACGTTGTCGGCGCGAATCGCCTGCGCCATGCGGCGCTCGTTGGCGACGATCCGCGGACCGAGCCGCGTCGCCAGGACGACCTGGTAGAGCAGGCGCCGCGCGCCCAGCAGCGTGCGGACCAGCGACGGGTCGCGCGCCCACGGCGGCGCCATGTTCAGCGCGACGTAGCGCTCCAGCCGCGCCGGATCGCGCAGCGCCATGAGGTATCCCGCCCAGGCACCCCAGTCGTGCGCCAGCAGCTTCACGCGGTCCAGCTCGAGCGCATCGAGCAACGCGAGCATGTCGCTGGCCAGGTTCTCCTTGTCGTATCCGCCGGCGGGCGCCTCGCTCCAGCCGAACCCGCGCAGGTCGGGTGCGTAGCAGCGGTACTGCGCGCTGAGCGCGGGCAGCACCTTGCGCCAGGTGAACCAGTTCTGGGGCCAGCCGTGCAGCAGCAGCAGCGGCTCACCATCCGGCGGCCCGCAGACGGCGACGTGGAAGCGCACGCCGCGCGCCTGCACCATGCGGTGCTCGATGCCGACGCCCTCGACGACGGGGAACGGCCGCTGCATCAGGCGCGCGGAACCTCGGACTCGCACAGCTTCTTCAGGCGGTCGACCGTGTGGCGCATGTCGCGCGTCAGCGACGGCGTCAGCGCCATATTCACCAGCGGCCCGAGTGGTCCCAGCGCCGGCTCGTAGCTGAAGCGATGGACGTAGCGGGTGCCCTCGCCAGCGGGCTCGACGGTCATATCCAGGCGCATCGCGCCGGCGATCCAGATGCCCTCGCCGTCATGGATCGCGTGGCGCGGCGGCTCGCAGACGGCGACACGCCAGCTCGATCCGCCGGTCAGCGGTCCGGCGATCCGGTTGCGCTCGGTGTAGGTGACGCCGGCGTCGGCGACGTCGCTGCTGGCCGAGACGACGGAGATCGTGTTGGCGACCCACTCGGGGTAGCGGCGCGTGTCGGCGATCGTCGCCCAGACCTGCGCCGGGGGAGCGGCGATGTGCACCTGCTGCTCGATGACCTCCACGAGCATCACACTACCCCGTCGGTATCGTCGGCTGATGGTCTCGCGCGAAGTGGACGTCGTCGTCGTCGGCGGCGGAGTCGTCGGCTGCGCGGCGGCCCTCGCGCTGGCGCGTCGCGGCGCATCGGTGGTCCTCGTCGAGGCGCTGGCAGGGCTGGCGCTGCAGGCCAGTGGAACGAACTCGGGGATGCTGCACACCGGCTTTGATTCGCCCCCGGGCGCGCTCGAGACGGAGCTGATCCTGCGCGCGGCGCCGCTGCGCGACGCGCTGCTCGCCACGCTTGGCGTGCCCGTCCTGCACTGCGGTGCGGTGATGCGGCCGCGCGACGATTACGAGGTCCGGCGGGTCGACGCGCTGGAGCGCGCCGCGCGCGTCAACGGCGTCGCGGTGACTCGCGGTCCTGAGGGCGAGCTGCTCATCCCCGGCGAGAGCGTGACCAACCCGGTCGCGCTGACGCTGGCGCTGGCCGGCGCGTCGATCGCCGCGGGCGCCGACGTCGTCGTCGACGCGCCGGTCGAAGGCCTCGAGCGCGCCGGTGACAGGCTGGTCGTTCGGGCGGGCGACCTGCGCCTGGCGGCGTCTGCCGTGGTCAACTGCGCCGGCCTGGGCGCCGACGACATCGCCGCGCTGGGCGGCGATCGGAGTTTCGCCATCTATCCCCGGAAGGGTGAATTCCTGGTCTTCGACCCGCCTCGCACGGGGCCGCTGGAGTCGGTGCGGCTGCCCGTGCCCTCCGAGACGACGAAGGGCATCCTGCTGTTCCCGACGGTCGACGGCCAGATCATCTGCGGCCCGACCGCCCACGACCAGGAGAACGAGAACGACTGGTCGGTGCGGCCCGAAGCGGAGCCGGCACTGCGCGACCGGCTCGCGCAGGTGCGTCCCGATCTGGCCGGTGTGCCGCCGATCGGCCGCTTCGCCGGCCTGCGCCCGGCCGGCGTCGACGCCAACTACATCGTTGAGCACTCGGCGCAGTGTCGCGGACTGGTGCACGCCGCGGCGATCCGCTCGACGGGCCTGACCGCGTCGATCGGCATCGCCGAACGCCTGTGCGAACTGGTCGCCGAGCTGGGCGTGCCGCTCGGCGAGCCGGCACCGGCCGCGCCCGGCCCCGCGCCGCCGGGCATCGGCCTCGACGGACCGTGGTGGCAGCGCACGGCGCGCTTCGTCGCTGGGCGCCACGGCTGATGGCGGAGCCGCTGCTGCTGGGCATCGACGAGGGCACCACGGCCGTCAAGGTCGCGCTGTTCGACACCTCGCTGGAGCCGCTGCTCACGGCGCGGCGCGCGGTTGCGGTCAGTCACCCGCAACCGGGCTGGGTCGAGAAGGACGCGCTGGCGATTCTCGACGCGGTGGTGTCGGCCGTCGGGGAGGTGCTGGCCGGCGCCGACGGCGTGATCGTCGCGGCCGGCCTCGACCACGAGGGCGAGTCGGTGCTCGCGTGGGACGCGCAGTCCGGTGCGCCCCTGAGCCCGGTGATCGTCTGGCAGGACAAGCGCGCCCAGTCGGTGCTGGCTGAGCTGTCGCCGCAGGACGTCGAGCGGATCGGCGTGCTGACCGGCCTGCCGGCGGACCCCTACTTCTCAGCGGCGAAGCTCGCCTGGCTGCTGCGCCACAACGACGCGGTCGCCGCCGCGGCGGACGCCGGGACGCTGCGCCTGGGAACCGTCGACGCGTTCCTCTGCGACCGTCTCGGCGCCGGCTTTGCGACCGATGCGTCCACCGCGTCGCGGACGATGCTGCACGCGTTGGGCACGCCCGGCTGGGATCCGTGGCTGTGCGAGCTGTTCGGCGTGCCGCGCAGCGTGCTGCCGGACGTCACGGACACCGTCGGAGAGCTTGGCCTCTTGGGCCATCCGTCATGGCCCACCGAGGTGCCGCTGCGCGCCCGCGTGTGCGATCAGCAGGCGTCGCTCGCGGGCACCGGCTGCGTCGCGGCCGGTGAGGTCAAGGCGACCTACGGCACCGGCGTGTTCGTCCTTGCGAATGTCGGTGGTGCCCGCCCCGATCCGATTCCCGGCGGCCTGCTGCCAACGGTTGCCTGGCGCATCGACGGACGCGACACCTTCGCGCTCGACGGTGGCGTCTTCGCCGCGGGAGCGATGCTCGACTGGCTGTGCGCGTCACTCAGCGTCGCCGCCGACGCTCCGGCGCTGGCCGAGCTCGCTGCGAGCGTCCCGGACGCCGGCGGCGTGCGGGTGCTGCCGGCGCTGGCGGGGCTCGGCGCGCCGTGGTGGGATCCACAGGCGCGAGCGGTGATCAGCGGCATCACGGGCGCGACGACGCGGGCCCACATCGCCCGGGCCGCGTTTGAAGGCATCGCCTGGCGTGTGGCGGACATCGTCGAGGCGATCCGCGAGGTCGTGCCGGTGGAGGCACTCACGATCGACGGCGGGCTGACGGCGAGCCCATTGCTGCGGCTGCTTCAGGCGGCCTGCGCCGACGTCCGCGTCGACTGGGCGGTCAGCGACGCGACGGTTCGCGGCGCCGCCGGGCTGGCGGCCGTGGGCGCCGGGCTCCTGGATCTCGGCGGACTTGCGCTCGGCCCGTCGGAGCCGGCGGTCGCGCTCGTCCCCGACCGCGCGGCCGAGCACGATCGCTGGCGCGCGTTCGTCGCCGCGGCGGGCGGCCTGCGCTAGTCGGCCTTTGACGCCGCGGGCGCCCGGCGGCGCCGCGGCTTGGGCTTTGCCGCGGCGGGCGCGGGAGCGAGCGCCAGCTGCAGCGCACCCGCGGCCTCGGCCATCGCCAGCGATCCGGCGCGGCCTTTGTCGACCAGGTGGGCGAAGCCGTGGACCAGCCCGGTGTGCCGGCGCAGCGTCACCGGCACGCCCGCCTCGAGCAGCCGCGCCGCATACGCCTCGCCCTCGTCGCGCAGCGCGTCGAAGCCGGCCGTCGTGACGTACGCGGGCGGCAGTCCGGCCAGGTCGTCGGCCAGCAGCGGCGAGAGCCGCGGGTTGGTGCGATCGGTCCCCGTGGGCGCGTACTGGTCCCAGAACCAGCGCATGTCATCGCGGGTCAGCAGGAAGCCGGTGCCGAACAGCTCGTAGCTCGGCCACTCGCGCGTCCCGTCGACAGCCGGATAGATCAGCAGCTGGAACGCGGGCGTCGCGAGTTTGTCGTGCGTCGTCACCAGCGCGACGACCGCTGCCAACTGTCCGCCGGCGCTGTCGCCGCCGACGGCGATCCGGTCGGGGTCGATGCCGTGGTCGGCGGCGTGCGCATGGACGTGTGCGAAGGCCGTGAGCGCGTCGTCGACCGGCGCCGGGAACGGGTGCTCGGGCGCCAGCCGGTAGTCGACCGAGATCACCGTCACGCCGCCATGGGCCGCGAGGAACCGGCAGGCCTGATCGTGGGTGTCGAGGTCGCCGATCGTCCAGCCGCCGCCGTGGTAGTAGACGAGCCCCGGCCCAGGTGCCTGAAATCCGTGCGGCACGTAGTGCCGCGCCCGCAGCGCACCGTCGGCGCCGGCCACGCTGATCTCGTCCACGCGCGCCAGCGGCAGCGGCAGGCCGGTCAGCAGCGCGATGTCGGCGCGGATCCGCAGTCGCGATTCTGCAGGCGGCAGATCGCAGAACCGTGGCTTGGGCTGCAGCTTGCGCATCGCGAACAGCAGCTGGAGTTCGGGCTCCAGCGTCTGCCCGTCGATCACGAGCGGCGTGCCCCCAGAGGCGGCGATCTGGACGCGGTCCGGCAGCCCGAGCGCCGGCCCGACGAGCCGCGCCTGGATCCGGTCGAGCGGGCTGAGCACGATCTGCGACATCGCCGGACCGTACCGCAGCGCGGTGGGCAGTTGACGCCGGACCGTGGCTATACTCCAGCGCTCTTGCGGCTGTAGCTCAGTTGGCTAGAGCGTCTGCTTGCCATGCAGAAGGTCGAGAGTTCGAGTCTCTTCAGCCGCTTGTCGAAAGCCCCGCGTCAGCGGGGCTTTCGCACTTTCGGGGCGCAGGTGTAACGTCGGGCGCACCGATACTTGGAGAGCACGATGATGCGCCGTTTCCGGAGTCAGATGTCCTACGCCAATGTCGTCGCGTCGCTGGCGCTGTTCCTCGCGCTCGGCGGGACCTCGTTCGCCGCGGTCAAGCTGATCACCGGAAAGAACGTCAAGGACTCGTCACTCACTGGCCGCGACATCAGGAACGGCACGCTCACGGGCGGAGACGTGCGCGACAAGTCGCTGACGGCGAGGGACTTCAAAGGCTCAATCCAAGGAGCGAAGGGCGACCCGGGCGCAACAGGGACCGCGGGCCAGCAGGGTCTCATCGGCGCGACCGGTGCGACCGGCGCGAACGGCGCCGGCGGCGTCTTCGCGGGCGGGGTGAGCGGCCTCTCGGCGACAAGCCCCGGCGGTACGTCGGTTGCCCGTGGGCCGGTCAACGGCACGGCAACGTCCGGCCCGGGCCTGATTCCGTTCTCCGCGCTGTCGCCGGGACGACCGATCAGGGTGCGCGATCTCAGCGCCGACGTCGTCACCGACGTCACCGTCGGATCGTCGGTCACGATCGAGTTCATCGCCCACGCGCCGAGCGATTACGCGGACCCAGCCGACCCGGGCGCAGTGAGCTGCACGATCACCGGCACCGCCGGGAGCGATGACAAACGCTGCTCGAGCAGCGCCAGCGTCGTCGTCGATCCGGGCAGCGTGATCTTCATGCGCCTGACGACCACTGTCGCCGTTGCCGCGCCGGCGTTCAACCCGACCGCCGCGCACTGGGGCATAACCGTCGAGCCGGTCGGCTGAGTCGCTACCGAACGCCCACCAGATCGACCACGAACACCAGCGTCTCATCCGGCCCGATCACGCCGCCGGCCCCGCGCTTGCCGTATGCCAGCGCCGGCGGGATCGTGATCCGGCGGCGGCCGCCGACCTTCATGCCGGCGACGCCCTGGTCCCAGCCGGCGATGACCTGGCCCTTGCCGAGGCCGAACTTGAACGTGTCGCCGCGGTCCCAGGACGCGTCGAACTGGCTGCCGGTCGCCCACGAGACGCCGACGTAGTGGACCTCGACGATGTGGCCTGAGGCGGCTTCGTCGCCGTCACCGACGACGAGGTCCTCCAGCTCGAGCTGGTAGGACGGATCCTCGCCAACCGGGACGAGGACTTCGGGCTTCTCGGAGAGGGACATGGCGCGGCAGGCTAGCGGCAGCGCGTCGACCCGGCGTCGCGCACGCGACCCTCAGCAGTGCGGTACTGCCAGCTCCACCCGCCAGCTGCCAGCGCGAGTTCCAGCACGCCGAAGCGGAACTGCACCACCTTCTTCGACCCCGGCTCGCGGCGCAGCACCGGATACGTGCTCTTGCCGCCGGTCCCGACGACGAACGATGCGACGCCGGCCGGATCGACGCGGCCGTCCGACGTGCGCCGCGCGAACCGCTCGAAGTCGTGATCGTGACCTTCCAGCACGAGGTCGGCCTTCGCACGCTGGAGCGTCGCCCAGATCGGCCCCAGCTCGGGCGAGTCGCCGTGCAGGCCGGACGAGAACCGCGGGTGGTGCCAGAACGCCAGCACGCAGGCGTGAGGGTGGGCCGTGAGATCCGCGGCCAACCAGCGCACCTGTGGCGACGAGGCGCCGCAGCCGACCCCGTCACCGATGCAGTTGGAGTTGAGCGAATACGCGCGCCAGCGGCCGAGGTTGAACGCGTACCAGCCACGTCGATCGGGCCCGGCCCGCGAGCCGAATTCGTCGTAGTAGCCCGACGCACCCGGCGTCGCGTACTCGTGATTCCCCGGAGCCGGCCGCAGCGTGAACGGCGCCTTCCCCCATGATGCGTTGAACGACGCCCACTCGCCCGCCGCCGCCGTGTCGTACTGCAGGTCCCCCGGCAGCAGCGCCGCGACGGGCGACGAACGCTCGGCAAGGCGCTCTGTCGCCGCCTGCTGACAGCTGTAGGCATCGGGCTTCTCGCCCGGCGCGCAGGCCAGGTCGCCGACAGCCACGACGCGGACGGCCTTCGCCAGCGCGACGGCAGACTCGGGCGCGGGCGCGGGCGCGGGCGGCGCGGCCGATGTCACACGCCCACCCCCACTCCCACCGGCGGCCGAACCACATGCGGCCAGCCCAGCCGCCAGAACGACTGCGAGCGCCAGCGGCCGGCGACGCCCCAGGCCGGTCACCGCGCGGCGTCGAGCGTCGCATTCACCAGCGCGTCCGCGTCCGCGTTCTGCGCCCGGGGAACGCTGCGCACGACCCAGCGCTCGAACCCGCGCAGCGCAGCGAGCGATTCCGCGTGCAGCGGCTTCATGTCCGCGTGCTTGACCTTGTACTGGCCGTTGACCTGCTTGGCGACGAGCTCGGAGTCGTTGACGACCTCGACCTCGGTCGCGCCCAGCTCGGCGGCGCGGCGCACGCCCAGCAGCAGGCCGCGGTACTCGGCGACGTTGTTCGTCGCGATGCCGAGCGCCTCGCCGAGCTCCTCGACGAGATCCCCGTCGGGGGTGGAGATCACGGCACCGGCGGCTGCCGGACCGGGGTTGCCTCGTGAGCCGCCGTCGACGTGGACGACGAGCTTCACGCGGCCGGCGGCAGGTCGTCCCCGCCGTCGAACAGCGGCGGCAGATCGCCCATCACGCGCGCACGGCGGCGCCCGCGGAACTCCGACTCGTCAGCGGTCGGCGGCCCGCCGGGCGGGCGGCCGGAGCGGCGGCGGTCGATGATGACCTCGACGCCGGGATCGTCGGCGTAGTACGCGACGAGCTTGTCGTACATCTCGTCGGCGAGCTCCTCGGGCACCACGCTGTAGATCACGACCGGTCCGCCTTCTCGCTGGGACAGCTGCAGGGCGCCAATCCTAGCGGCGCGATCGGGCGCCTAGGCGAACTGATCGGGCGCGAGCGCCGCGTGCAGCGCGCCGAACTCGTCGGCGACCGCGTTGGGCACGCGGTCCTGCGGATCGAGCTCGTCGAGCTCGGTCCCGCGCTCGACCATCCGCACGCCGGCGGCCTCGTCGGCCAGATCGACCTCGAACTGGTACCAGCTGAGCTCCCAGGCGACGAAGATCCAGACGATGCTGCCCTCCGTCGGTGACGGCCGGACGCTGACCAGGGGCGCGCCGAGTGACCGCGAGACGCCGGAGATCGTGCGGCAGTGCTGGCTGGCGTTGAACAGCTCGATCCCACGGACGACCTTCATGTCGGCGTTCGTCGGGATCGCGTGGACGAAGCGGTCCTCGCGGTACATCAGCGGCTCGGACGAGGCGGTCAGGTTCGAGGGATCCGGCGGGACCATGTCCGGCGGCGGGACCTCGTACTGATAGACCGTCGGCTCCGACTGGCCATGGTCGAGCAGGCCCTCGGCCTCGTGCGGCACCAGCAGCTCGGCCTCGGCGTCGCGTCCGCGCCGGCGCCAGCGGGCGGCGATCGTCTGGGCTGCCGTACCGCGGCGCATCCAGCCGTTGGCGACCGTGGACGCGCTGTCGGCGCCCTCGCGGATCCAGCCGTCGGACACCGCGCGTGAGGTGCACAGCTCGCAGACCATGCAACGCTCGCCCGCGTGCAGGAAGACGTCCGGGCTCTCGCCGCGCAGCAGCGTGCGTCCGCAGACCGCGCACGGCGTCGGCGTGTGCATCGTGGAGATCTGTCGCGGCGCGGTCGGCACGAGCCGCCGACGGTAGCACCGGCGAGCCGCCGCGACGGCCCGCCGGAACCACGTCCCCCCTGGTGTTCCTACGCCGGCACGCCCTCGCGAGCCTCGCCGGCGATCCGGCCCGTCAGGTGACCGGGAACCTCCTCGTGCCGCGCGAGTTCCATCACGAAGTCGCCGCGCCCACCCGTGATCGATCGCAGGTCCGGCGCGTAGCTGAGCATCTCCGCCATCGGCACCTCGGCCTTGACCTCTGTCACGCCGCCGGCGCCCTGCTCCATCCCCAGCGGCCGCCCGCGCCGCGAGTTGAGGTCGCCGATCACGTCGCCGACGCACTCCTCCGGCACGGCGAGCGTGACGAGCATCATCGGCTCCAGCAGCACCGACCCGGCGTTGGCGAGCGCCTCCTTCATCGCGATCGACCCCGCCGTGCGGAACGCCATCTCCGAGCTGTCGACGGAATGGAAGCTGCCGTCGACCAGCCGCACCCGCACGCCGCGGACCGGGTAGCCGGCGACCGCACCGTGGCGCAGCGCGTCGGCGACGCCCTTCTCCACCGCCGGGATGAAGTTCGTCGGGATCACGCCGCCCTTGATCTCGTTGACGAACTCGAACGCCTGATCGGACGGCTCGATGATGATGTGGCAGTCGCCGAACTGCCCGCGCCCGCCGGACTGCTTCTTGTGGCGCCCGTGCGCGCGCGCCTGACCGCGGATCGTCTCCTGGTAGGGCACACGCGGCGGCTTCAGCGTCACCTCGGCACCGAACCGCGAGCGCAGCCGGTCGACGATCACCTCGACGTGGATCTGCGACAGGCCGGCGACGATCTGCTCGCCCGTCTCCGGGTCGCGATGCAGGTCGATCGTCGGGTCCTCCTCCTGCAGGCGCCGCAGCGCGGTGAAGACCTTGTCCTCGTCGCCCTTGGTCTTGGGCTCCATCGCAAACGCCATCACCGGCTGGGGCAGCTCGATCGCCGGCATCCGGATCGGCTCGTCGCGATCGGCCAGCCAGTCGCCGGCGCGCGTCTCCTTGAGCTTGGCGACGGCACCGATGTCGCCCGGGCCGAAGCCGTCGGCCGGACCGGCGTCCTTGCCCGCGAACACGAGCAGCTGGCCGATCCGCTCCTTGGCATGGGCGCGCGTGTTCAGCACCTGGCTGTCCGGCCGCATCACGCCCTGGTAGACGCGGAAGAAGTTGATCCGCCCGGCGAACGGATCGGCCTTCGTCTTGAACACGTAGGCGAACAGCGGCTTGGACGCGTCCGGCTCGAGCGTCACCTCGGGCAGCTCGAGCGCGCCGTGCTTGACGGTCGACGGGAGGTCCTCGACGATCGCGTCGAGCAGCCGGTTGGTGCCCAGGTTGCGGGTCGCGACGCCGCAGACGACGGGGAAGATCCCGCCGTGGTTGGTGCCCTCCTTCAGCGCGGTGACGATCTCCTCGTGGCTGATCTCGCCGCCGTCCAGGTAGCGCTCCATCAGCGCCTCGGACACCTCGGCGACCTCGTCCATCAGCTTCTCGCGGTACCGCTCGGCCGTCGCCTGCAGGTCGTCCGGGATCGGGCTCTCGGTGCAGTTGTCGCGCAGCGCGCCGTCGTAGGCATAGGCCTTCATGTCGATCAGGTCGATGACGCCGCGGACGTCGTGCTCGGCGCCGATCGGGATCTCGGTCGCGACGACGTGCTGGCCGAAGGCGGCCTTCAGCTGGTCGAGCGAGCGGAAGAAGTCGGCCCGCTCGCGGTCGAGCATGTTGACGAAGATCATCCGCGCCAGATCGAGCTCCTGCGCGCGCTCCCACAGCCGCGTCGTCGAGACCTCGACGCCCATCATGGCGTTGACGACGAAGATCGCCGACTCGCTGACGCGCAGCGCGCCGAGCGCGTCGGCGATGAAGCTGGGCTCGCCCGGGGTGTCGAGCAGGTTGATCTTGCGGTCGTCCCAGTCGAACGAACTGAGGTGCGTGCTGATCGACATCTGCCGCGCCTGTTCATCGGGGTCCGTGTCGGAGCTGCTGCTCCCGTCGAGCACGGATCCCAGGCGGGTCGTGGCGCCGGCCTGGTAGAGGAGCGCCTCGTGCAACGAGGTCTTCCCACTACCCCTATGGCCGACAAGGGCGACGTTGCGGATGCGGTCGGCCTTGTGCATGCCGTTCTCCTTTCGTCGAGGATCAGGTGCCCTCGACACTATCCGCACAAGGCGCACCCTTCAACGGATGCGGACCGATCGGAAGCTCAGGCTTCGCTGAGGCGGCCGCGAAGGCGCAAAACAGCCTTCGTGTGCAGCTGCGAGACGCGCGATTCGGTCACGCCGAGGACCTCGCCGATCTCGCGCAGCGTCAGGTTCTCGTAGTAGTACAGGGCGATCACGAGCTTCTCGCGCTCGGGCAGGCGCGAGATCGCATCTGCGACGCGGTCGCGCAGCTCGCCCTGGTCGACGATCGCCGACGGGTCGGGCGCGTTGTCGTCGCGCAGCGTGTCGAGCAGCGACACCTGGTCACCGCTGGAGTCGCCGACGTTCCACATCTCGTCGAGCGCCGCGACGGAGCTGTTGGAGATCTGCAGCAGCGCGTCCTGGAAGTCGCTGACCTCGATGCCCAGCTCGGCGGCCATCTCCTCGTCGGTCGGCGCCCGTTGGAGCTGATGCTCGAGCTTCTGGTTGGCGCGCTCGAACTCGCGGGCACGGGCGCGAACCGACCGCGGGACCCAGTCGAGCGAGCGCAGCTCATCGATGATCGCGCCCTTGATCCGAGTGATCGCGTAGGTCTCGAACTTGATCGCGCGTTCGGGCTCGAAGCGCTCGATCGCGTTGATCAGCCCGCCGAGGCCGTAGGAGACCAGGTCGGCCTCGTCGACATGCGAGGGCAGGCCCGACGCCATCCGGCCGGCGACGTACTTGACGAGCGGTGAATAGGCCATCACGAGGCGTTCACGGGCCTGCGGGTCGCCGGAACCCTTGTACCGGCCCCACATGTCCCGCAGCTCGATGGCCTTGACGTTCGCCTCCATGAAAGTTCCCCTGCTCAGGCCCGCGGATGACTGTTCTGATACGCCGACCGCAGGCGCGCCGACTCTACCCGAGTGTAGATCTGTGTCGTCGAGATGCTGCTGTGGCCCAGAAGCTCCTGGATCGCGCGCAGGTCGGCGCCGCCGTCAAGCAGGTGCGTCGCGAACGAATGACGCAGCGCATGCGGGTGGATGCCGCCCTGGATCGTGGCCGCGCGAGCCCAGACGGTGAGGCGCCGGCGCACGTCGGAGGTCTGCAGCCGCCGACCGGACTTCGACAGGAACAGCGCCCCTTCGCCGTCGATCGCGACCAGGCCACCGCGGCCGCGCTCCAGGTAGCTGCTGAGCGCCCGCAGCGCGTGCTCGCCGACGGGGACGACTCGCGTCTTGCCGCCCTTGCCCTCGACGCGGACCTCCTCGCGGTCGAAGGCGACGGCGCCGAGGTCCAGGTTGACGAGCTCCTCGGCGCGCAGCCCGCTGGCGTACGCGAGCTCGAACATCGCCCGGTCGCGGAGTTCCAGCGGCGTCGAGGCGGGGATGCGGTCGAGCAGCGCCGCGAGCTCGTCGGGACGCAGGACGCGCGGCAGGCTGCTGGACTTCTTCGGCGCCGCGACCAGCTCGGCAGGGTTCTGGGCGACGACGCCGTGCTCACGCAGCGCGCGGAAGCACGCGCGCAGCGAGGCGAGCTTGCGCGCGACGGTCGTCGGCGCCTGCCCTTCGCTGGAGCGCTGCGCCGCCCAGCGGCGGATGTCGCGCGGGCCGACGGCGGCCGGATCGACGCCCGCGGCGCTGGCCCACGTCGCAAACTGGTCGAGGTCGGTCCCGTAGGCGCGGCGCGTCTTCTCCGCGCAATTGCGCCGGCGCAGGTCATCGTCGACCAGGCGCAGCGCGGCGCGCCAGGGATCGGTGATCGCCGCGGTCGTATCCTGCGGCGCGATGGCGGTCTTCTTCATCGACACGGCCACCGGTCAGGTCGCCACCCATCGCCAGCTCGTGGCGGCGGGCGTCAGCTCGGCCGGCGACCCGCCCCCGCGCCCGTGGCTGAAGGTCCGCGGGACGGACGACGCGACGACGCTGTGGTTTGCGGTGCTGCGACGCAAGGAGAAGGGAATCTTCATCGGCAGCCTGGTTCTTCGCCACGGCGACCACCATGCCCTGCTGCTGAGCAAGGGCTGGGAGGAGGTCAGCGTCGAGGAGATCCGCGCCGGCTACCCGGACGCGCCGGCCGACGGCGAGGCCGACGCGGCCTCCGGCAGCGGCTGATCCTCACGCCAGCGGCCCTCGGCCGCGAAGCGTTTGCGCTCGTCCTCGGACGGCCAGGTGCCGTGCACGGAGTAGTGATCGCGGGCCGCGGCCTCGACGTCGCGCTCATGGTCGCCGCGGACGCCGACGCGAAAGAACCAGTTGGCGGCGAAGATCGCCAGACCGGCGCCGATGACGCCGCCGGCACCCTCTGCCGCCGTGTGCGAGCCGTCGCTGATCGCGAGCACGATGCCGAGCATCACGACGGCCGCCGGTATGACGTAGCGCACGACGATCAGCAGGGCCGACGGGCGTGGGCGAGGCGGTTGCGGGACGGGCGCCATGAGCCCCACGGTAGCGCCGGAGCGCCCGCTCAGGCGATGTAGACCGGCGTGCCGACACGGACGCGCGAGAACAGCTCGATCACGTCCGGGATCCGCATCCGCACGCAGCCGTGCGACGCCGCGCTGCCGAGCGATCCGTACTCGCTGGGGTCCACCCCGTGGATGCCCGCGCCGCCGAACAGACCCATCCAGCGGGCCTTGATCGGGTCGTCCGGGCCGGGCGGGATGACCTTCCCGCGCAGCTTTCCGGCCCAGTCGCTGTCAGGGACGTGCCAGGACGGATTGACCTGCTTGTCCTGGATGTTGTAGAGCCCGACCGGCGTCTCCAGCCCGGCGCGGCCGACGGCGATCTTGTAGGTCTTGACGAGCTGCAGGTCCTTGAACAGCCGCAGCCGGAAGCCCGCCCGGTCGACGGTGATCAGCGTCGGGTACTTGTGACCGAGCTCGGCGGTCGTCACGCGCGGCGTGATGTGCTTCAGCGTCAGCACGAAGGTGTGGTCCTTGTGCGGTGCGATCAGCGCCTGGCGGATCCGCCGGTGCAGCCCGGTCGCGTGGATCGTCAGCCCGTCGCGCGAGGGCACCGGTGAGATCGAGTCCGGGCCGAAGCTGACGCTGGCGTCGCGGGCGCCGCGCTCAAGGTCACCGCGGACGCGATCGAGCAGCCGGACGATCGCGTGGTCGGAGTACGCCACGTCGGCACCGACGCGCTTGGGCCGCGCCGTTCCGGAGATCCGGTCCAGCGTGCGGCCGAGGAAGTTGCCCTGGCGGCTGTGGGCGATCGCAGCGTCGACACTGCCCTCGACGTTGATCGCGACATGCGACTCGCGCGCCCCCAGCTGCCAGCTGCGCGTGCCGTGCTGCAGCACGATCGGCGAGCTCAGCTGGTCGACGAGGTCGCGCTGGAGCTTGAGCTTGGCCTGGGCGCGACTGAGGCCACCGACGTCGATCCCGCCGACCGTGACGCCCTTGGCGATCGTCTCGCTGCGTGAGCGGTCGAGCCCCCACGCGGTGCCGACCGCCAGCAGGATGACGGCGAGCGAACTCGCGATGACGATGACGTGAGACCGGCGCACAGGACCACCGAGGCGGGGACTGCCTCGGGGAGTGAGGATAGGCCAGCGTGCGGGCGACATTCCACCCTGCAACGCGGCTCGCGCCGGCGTGCGCGGTCAGGCGGCGCGCGCCAGCCGCGGCGCCAGCGCGGCGGCCAGCCCGGGCCAGTCGGCGGCGGCGACGATGCCGGGCTCGCGCGCAAGGACGTCGGCGTTCCACGGGTGCGTGATCGTCGCCCCGGCGATCCCCTCCTCCAGCGCCCGCTGGAGGTTGTCGGGGCTGTCGTCGATCAACAGGTCGATCTTGATCTCGCGGCAGCGGGCGATCTTGTCGTACGAGCAGTAGAGCTCGTCGTAGCGCAGGCCGATCGCGTCGAGCCAGGCGACCGTCGCGTCGTGCGCGTCGGGATGGCGGTGGCTCGTGATGTGGATGAAGTGCCCGTCGGCGTGCCAGCCGCTGACGGTCTCGACGGCGTGCGGGTACGGCACGCCGCCGGCGACGATGTCGGCCTCGTGCGTGCGGGCGACGCAGGCGGCTGCCTGCTCGTGCTCCAGCCGTGTGATCCCCCACGTCGTCTGGCCCTCGTAGGACAGGTCGACGCCGTGCAGCTCCTGCGCGACGAGCCGGAACTGGTCCCAGTAGTGGTGCAGCGTCGAGTCGATGTCGATGGCGATCCGCATCGTGCACCTACCCGTCGACGAGCGTGACCGCGCCCTCGGAGGCGCTGCCGACGAGCGCCGCGTACTTCGCCAGCACGCCGGTGCGGTCCGGGCTCGGCGGCGGCACGTACGCCGCCACGCGGGCGGCGATCTCCTCGTCGCTGAGGTCGACGTCGATCCTGCGCGCGTCGACGTCGATCGTGACCGTGTCGCCGTCGTGGACGGCGGCGATCGGCCCGCCGCGGAACGCCTCCGGCGCGATATGGCCGCCGAGGAAGCCGTAGGTGGCGCCGGAGAAGCGACCGTCGGTCAGCAGCGCGACCTGGTCGCCGAGGCCGGCGCCGTTGATCGCGGCGGTCACGGCGAGCATCTCGCGCATGCCGGGGCCGCCGGCCGGACCCTCGTTGCGGATGATGACGACGCAGCCCGGCTCGATCGTGCCGGCGGTGACGGCCGCCATCGCCGCCTCCTCGCCCTCGAACACGCGCGCCGGGCCGGCGTGCAGGCGGCGCTCATGGCCGACGAGCTTGACGACGCAGCCATCCGGGGCGATGTTGCCGCGCAGGATCGCCAGGCCGCCGCTGGTCTTGATCGGGTCGTCCAGCGGCCGCACGACGCGCTGCCCTTCGGCTTCGGTCGCTTCGCGCGCGTGGTCGCCGACGCTCTTGCCGGTGACGGTCGGCGCGTCCGCGTGCAGCAGGCCGGCGTCGAGCAGGCGGCGGGCGACGAGCGGCACGCCGCCGGCCGCGAACAGGTCGACGGCGACGTACTGGCCGCCCGGCTTGAGGTCGCACAGCAGCGGCGTGTGCTCGCTGATGCGGTCGAAGTCGTCGATCGTCAACGGCACGCCGGCCTCGCGGGCCAGCGCCAGCAGGTGCAGCACGGCATTGGTGGAGCCGCCGCTCATCGCGACCGTGGCGATCGCGTTCTCCAGCGAGTCGCGGGTGATGATGTCGCTCGGCTTCAGGCCGCGCTTGAGGATGTCGACGATCAGCTCGCCCGTGGCAAAGGCGACGTCAGCCTTGCTGGCGTGCTGGGCCGGCACCATCGACGAGCCCATCGGCGAGATGCCGAGCATCTCGTAGGCCATCGCCATCGTGTTGGCCGTGAACTGCCCGCCACACGCCCCGACGCCGGGGCTTGCGACGCCCTCGAGCTCGTGCAGCTCGGCGTCGGTCATCTTGCCGGTCGCATGCGCGCCGACGGCCTCGAAGACGTCCTGGATCGTCACGTCGTGGCCCTGGAAGCGGCCGGGCGGGATCGATCCGCCGTAGAGCATCACGCTCGGGACGTCGACGCGCGCGAGCGCCATCACGGTGCCCGGGATCGTCTTGTCGCAGCCGGACAGCGCGACGATGCCGTCGAACAGGTGGCCGCGGGCGACGAGCTCGATCGAGTCGGCGATCACCTCGCGGCTGACGAGCGACGTCTTCATCCCGCTCGTGCCCATCGTGATGCCGTCGGAGATCGCGATCGTGTTGAGCTCCATCGGCGTGCAGCCGGCGGCGCGGATCCCGTCCTTGACCTTGGCGGCGAGCGCGCGCAGATGGAAGTTGCACGGCATCGTCTCGATCCACGTCGATGCGACGCCGATGATCGGCTTGCTGAGCGCCTCGTCGTCGAAGCCGATGCCCTTGAGGTAGGCGCGCGCAGGCGCGCGCTCGGGGCCCTCGGTCAGCGCCGCGCTGGTGTGTTTGAGATGGCTGAGATCGCTCACGCCCGCAGCGTACCGGCGCGCCGCAGGCGAACGATCAGCCTGTGACGGCCCAGGAGCCCCAGAGCGCGACGGCGCCGGGGGCGGTCGGATCGACCTGGATCGCGAAGCCGTCGCGGCTCGCGGCGCCGCAGGTCACCGTCGGCGAACTGGTGTCGAAGACGCACGGCGTGCCGGTGATGTTCGTGGCGGCGGTCTCGTAGATGCAGAGGTTCCCGGACGTTGCCGTCGGGCTGGCTGGCGTTCCAGCGCAGGCGGTCGTCGGGTTGCCGGGCGTGACGAACGTGACCGCTGGGTTCAATGCCAGCCGGAAGCCGAAGCTCGCCGCGGTCGACTGCGGGTCGCTGGCGCCGGCGGTCGTACGCAGGCTGAACGAACCGGTCAGCGTCGCGCCGGTCGGAAGTGTGCCGGGGAACGGGCCGGGCGGGCCGGGCGCCCCATCGGTGCCGTTCGTGCCCGCAGTGCCCTGGTTTCCCTGCGCTCCTTGGATGCCGGCCGGGCCCTGGGCACCTTGCGTGCCAGCGGGTCCCTGGATCCCCTGCGGTCCGGCGTTGCCCTGCGGTCCGGCGGCGCCGTTCGTCCCGGCCAGCCCGTTGGTGCCGTTCGTTCCCGCAGGCCCTGGCGGCCCCGCCGGTCCGGCCGAACCCACCGGTCCTGCGGGACCTGCCGGACCTGCCGGACCTGTGGGGCCAACGGTTCCGGTGCCGCCGGTGGAGCTGGTTCCTGGCGGACCCGCGGGCCCCGCCGGCCCGGCCGGCCCCGCCGGCCCCGCCGGGCCGACCGATCCCGCGGGACCTGCCGGGCCTGCGGTGCCGTTGGTGCCATTGGTGCCCGTTGCGCCCCGCGCTCCCTGAAGTCCCTGAACGCCCTGCACGCCCTGAGCGCCCTGGATGCCTTGCGTGCCCTGGGGTCCCTGCGGGCCCTGGGGGCCGGTCGGACCGCGCTGACCGTCGGCCCCGCTCGCGCCGACGGCCGCGGCGGTCCCCGAAATGCCCTGCGCGCCCGTCGCG
>JBBRFO010000045.1:0-20515 GCA_038224135.1 Solirubrobacterales bacterium | reverse complement strand
CACGTGCTGCCGAGGCTTCTCCCACGCGGGATGATCGTCACCTTGTGGACGGTGTCGGTGCCGGGGAGCGCGTAGGCCACGATCGCGTGGCCCGACTCGTGATACGCAATGACCTTCTTCTCCTCGTCGGAGATGAGGCGGCTGCGCCGCTCGGGGCCGGCGACCACGCGGTCGATGGCCTCCTCGAGCTCGACCATCTCGATCTGCTTGCGGCCGTGGCGCGCGGAGAGCAGCGCGGCCTCGTTGACCAGGTTGGCCAGGTCGGCACCGGTGAATCCGGGCGTCTGCGCGGCCAGCGCGTCGAGGTCGATGTCTTTGTCGAGCGGCTTGCCGCGCGAGTGCACCTCGAGGATCGTCTTGCGCCCTGGACGGTCGGGCCGGTCGACGACGATCTGACGGTCGAAGCGGCCCGGTCGCAGCAGGGCCGGGTCGAGGATGTCGGGGCGGTTGGTGGCGGCGATGAGGATGATGTTGTCCTTCATCTCGAAGCCATCCATCTCGACGAGCAGCTGATTCAGGGTCTGCTCGCGTTCATCGTGACCGCCGCCCATGCCGGCGCCGCGATGGCGGCCGACTGCGTCGATCTCGTCCATGAAGATGATGCACGGCGAGTTCTGCTTGGCCTGCTCGAACAGGTCGCGCACGCGGCTGGCACCGACGCCGACGAACATCTCGACGAAGTCCGAGCCGGAGATCGAGAAGAACGGGACGCCCGCCTCACCGGCGACCGCGCGGGCGAGCAGCGTCTTGCCGGTGCCGGGAGGGCCGAACAGCAGGACGCCCTTGGGGATCCGGGCGCCGAGCGCCTGGAACTTCTTCGGGTTCTCGAGGAACTCCTTGATCTCGTGCAGTTCCTCGACTGCCTCGTCGGCGCCCGCGACGTCGCGGAAGGTGATCTTCGGCGAGTCGACCGACATCCGCTTGGCGCGCGATTTGCCGAACGACATGACCTTCGATCCGCCGCCCTGGACCTGATTCATGATGAACAGCCAGAAGACGAGGAAGATGATCAGCGGGAAGACGTACGTCAGCAGCGACAGCCAGGCGTTCGTCTTGCGCGGCTCGACGTTGTAGCTGTCGAGCTGCTGGTTCTGGACCGCGCTCTGGAGCTGGGCGTCGAGGCGGTCGGCGCCGCCGTCGGTGTAGCCGGTCTCGTAGGTCTTGTTGTTGCTGCGCTGCGTGACGACGATCGTGTTGTCGCGCGTCTTCAGCTGCACGCTCTTGACGTCGCCGGCCTTGAGCTGCTGCAGGAACTCGCTGTACGTCTTCGGCTTTTCCTGCTTGCTCGTGTTGATCAGGCGCTGGGCGAAGAACGCCAGCACGATGACGATCAGAATCGGGAACAGCGCGCTCTTGAAGAACCGGTTCATGCGTGGAGTCCGCGCGTCCGGCCCCGCAGGCCGGCACTTCACGCGAGGACTTCAGAGTACCAGTAGAACCCCCGATTCCCGGCCGGTCAACAGCTGTTCATCGAACCGTCAGCTCGCCAGGGCGGCGACGTACGGGAGATTGCGCCAGCGCTGCTCGTAATCCAGGCCGTAGCCGATCGCGAACCGGTTGGGGATCTCGAACCCCGTGTACTTGATCGGCACGTCGGCCTTGCGCCGCTCGGGCTTCGTCAGCAGCGCGCAGACCTCGAGCGAAGCCGGGTCGCGCGCGCCGAGGTTGCGCAGCAGGTACTGGAGCGTCAACCCGGAGTCGACGATGTCCTCGACGATCAGCACGTTGCGCCCCTCGATCGGCGTGTCGAGGTCCTTGAGGATCCGCACGACGCCGCTGGAGTCGGTCGCCGAGCCGTAGGACGCGACGGCCATGAAGTCGACCTCGCACGGCACGTCGATGTTGCGCATCAGGTCGGCGAGGAAGAACACCGCGCCCTTGAGGACGCCGACGAGCAGCAGGTCCTTGCCGGCGAAGTCCTCCGAGATCGTGCGGCCGAGCTGACGCACGCGCTCCTTCAGCTGGTCGGGCTGGACGAGGATCTCGCCGATCGGCGGCGCTGGGCGGTCCGTCATGGCGCGGCGGACGGTAGCCGCTCGCCGGGCAACGCGGGCGTGCGCTCGAACCACAGCATCCCGAGCTCCGTCACCGCGCGGGCGCCGTCGCCGACATCGAGCGCCGCGCGGCCCTCGCGCGCGAGGTCGAGGATGTCCGCCAGGCGCCGCGCGGCTCCCGCGCAGAATCCGCCCGTCGCCGCCTCGGCGAGCCGGCGGACGACGAGCCGCGCGAGCGCCGGCGGCAGACCCGCGAGGTGCTCCAGCGCGATCCGGTCGCGACCGGCGAGCGCGGTGTCGACGACCGCCTCCAGGACCTCGGCCTCGTCGCGCAGCAGCTCGGCGGGGCGCAGCACGTTGTCCTCGGCCGCCGGGTGCAGCGCGCGCAGCGCCGGGACGAGGTCGGCGCGCACGCGCGCCCGCGCGAAGACCGCGTCGGCGTTGCTCGGATCCTCGGCCCACGACAGCCCGCGACCGCGACACCAGGCCGCCGTCTCCTCGCGCGTGACGCCGGCGCGCAGCAGCGGCCGCACGAGCCGCCCGCTCGCGTCCGGCATCCCGAGCAGCGCTCGACGACCCGGCGAGGCGGCGAGGCGGTAGAGGATCGTCTCGACCTGGTCGGAGGTCGTGTGGCCGGTCGCCAGCCGCGCGCCGTGCGCCGCCGCCAGCCGCGCGCCCTCGGCGTAGCGCAGGTCGCGCGCCCAGGCCTGGAGGTTGCCGGCAGCCCCGGCCGCCGGCGCATCCGCGGTGATCAGCTCGAAGCCGATGCCCAGCCGCTCGCACAGGCGCCGGCACGCGGCGGCCTCCTCGGCGGACGTCGCACGCAGGCCGTAGTCGACGTGCAGCGCGCGAACCGCCGGCGGGCCGCTGATCGACGCCGCGAGGTCCGCCAGGCAGACCGAGTCGCGCCCGCCCGACAGCAGCACGACGACGGGCTCGCCGTGGACCAGCAGTCCGCCGGCCGCGACGCGCTCGAGCAGCGCCGGCGCCGCGGTCATTCGCCGGCCAGGTCGGCCGAGAACAACTCGGTCGGCTCGGAGAAGCCCTTCAGGCGGACCTCTCCGAGCAGCGTGAAGTCGAGGTTGGGGCCGGCGACCGCGACGATCGCGTTGGTCGCGAGCACCTCGCCGGTCGCCGCTCGGGCGGCGACGCGGGCCGCCAGGTTGACCTCTCGCCCGAAGTAGTCGCCGTCGCGGTAGACCACCTCGCCGACGTGCACGCCGATCCGCGGCCGTGGCTCCTCGCCGGACAATTGCTGGAAGCCGACGGCCCAGTCGACGAGCGCGGCCGGGTCGCTGGAAACCACCATCACCTCGTCACCGATCGTCTTGACGACGCGCGCGGCGTCGGGCAGCGTCAGCTTGACGAGGTCGGCGAAGCGCTCGACGATCACGGCCGCCTGCTCGTCGCCCTGCTGCTCGGTCAGCTGCGTGTAGCCGGTCAGGTCGGCGAACGCGATCGCGACGCGCACGCGCCCGAGCTCGGACGCCTCGGCGGGGTCGGACTCGATGTGGCGGATCACGTCCTGCTCGACGAAGTGCTGGAGCTGGCGGCGGTGCAGATGCTCGATCACCGGGATCGACAGCGGCAGCAGCTGTGCACTGAGCTCGCTCATCTGCTCGGCGATGTCGTGTCCCGGTGTGCCGTCACGCATCAGCGGCTCGTGCACGTACAGGTGGAACAGCCGAACCTCGGCGTCGGCGATGTCGGCGACCGCCTGGCCGTACACCCGGATCAGCTGCAGGAAGGCGACGAGCGGGAAGCCGAGCGTCAGCGCCGTCGTCGCGTGCTCGAGCATCGCGACGTCACGATCGGTCAGCTCGTCGAGCGAGGCCGCGGGGAACCCCATCGTCGTCAGGATCCGCTCGACGAGCGCCGGCTCGAGCCCGACCTTGCGCGCCGCGCTGCGCACGTCCTGCGTGTCGCTGTCATCGCTGCCGAGGAACTCCGCGAAGCCGAACGCCAGCCGGCCGTCGAGCACGGCACCGCGGATCGCCGCGACGCCGTGACCGCGTTCGCGCAGCTGCGAGACCAGGCGCGCCCGCGCGACCGTCTGCGCGTCCCAGCGGCCCTCGCGCGGGCCGGGAACGATCAGCCCGGTGTCGACCCAGCGGCGCAGCGTCGCCGCCGACACGCCGACGCGGCGCGCGGCCTCGGCGGACGAGACGTCATCGACGCGGGCCACGGCCGGCCCCGCTCAACTTGCCGGACGGAGCATCCGGGCCTACGCCAGCAGGTGCGGCCAGCGCGCCTGCACGACGTCGCGGTACTGCGCGTAGACCGGCTTGGTGATCGGGATCAGCGCCAGCGCCGCCTTGACGTCGCCACTGGACTTGATCCGCCGGCGCGCGATCGCGACGGCGACGTTCTCCTTGCCCTGGAAGTAGCGGTTGGCGACCTCGGAGGTCATCTTCATCTTGACCTTGGGCTCCCAGTCGACGTCGTCGCGCCACTCCCAGTGCAGGTTGCCGTCCTCACCGGCGCGCGTCGCGCGGATGTTGACGACGAGGTCGAGATCGTCGAAGTCGAAGCGCTGCGGCACGTCGGCGTCGCGCAGCTTGGGACCCATGTCGGCGTCGTCGTTCATCAGGCCGAAGACCGCGTCCATGGCCTCACGGAACTGCTCTGGAGAGTCGAATGTGGCACCCATGGCGTCGGGCTCCTTGTCGGTCGGCTGGGAGGCGGGAGTCTATCCTCGGGCGCCCGTGGCGCCGCAACCCCTGCACGTGCACCCGACGGCGCCGCTGGCACCCCGGGCGCTGCTCCCGGGCGATCCCGGTCGCGCGCTGCAGCTGGCCCAGGAGCTGACCGAGCAGCCGAGGATGTTCAACCACAACCGCGGGCTGTGGGGCTACACGGGCATCGCGGCGGACGGCAGGCCGCTGACCGTCATGAGCCACGGGATGGGTGGCCCGAGCGCGGCGATCGTGCTCGAGGAACTCTGCGATCTGGGCGTCGAGGTCGTCGTGCGGATCGGGACCTGCGGGGCGCTGTCGCCGGATCTCGCGCTGGGCGACCTGATCGCGGCCGACGCGGTGCTGCCCGCCGACGGGACGAGCCGCGCCCTGGGCGCCGACGGTGTGCTGCGACCCGACCCGGAGCTGCTGGCGGCGCTCGCCGAGCACGCGGACGTGACCGGACTGATCGTCAGCACCGACCTCTTCTACGACCCGGACGCGGGGCGGCCTGGCGTCTGGCAGGCGGCCGGGGCGCTCGCCGTCGAGATGGAGGCGGCGACGATTCTGGCCGTCGCCGCCCGCCGCCGCATCCGCGCCGCGTGCCTGCTGACGGTCAGCAACAGCCTCGCCGGCGGCGGCGAGCAGCTCGCGCCCGACGCGCTCGAGGCGGCGGCGAGCCGCCTCGGCCGCGCCGGGCTGGCCGCGCTCAGCCGCTGACGGCGGGGCCGCGTTTGGCGGCCGCCTTGCGCGCGGCCGGCTTGCGCGTGGCGGACTTCGCGGCGGCCGCCTTGCGCGCGGCCGGCTTCGCGGCGGCCGTCTTGCGTGCGGCGGGCTTCGCGGCCGCCGTCTTGCGTGCAGCGGGCTTGCGCGCGCTCGCCTTCCGCGACGCGGGCTTCGCCGCCGCAGGCTTTGCCGCCGGGGCTGCCGCGCCGGCGCCCGACGCGCTCTCGCGAATCGCAGTGATCACGCCGCGCAGCGCCTCGTCGACCGCGTCGAGCCGCGCCTCGACGGCTGCGATGCTGTCAGCCGCGGCGGCCTGGGCCTGCCGGGCGAGCTTCTCGTCGACGCGATCGACGCCGTCCTCGATGCCTTCCAGGCGCTGAGCGACCGAGCGCACACGACGGGTGAGTCGCTCCAGATCGGCGGCCGACGGCAGGTTGAGCGCGCCCATCGCGGCCTCCTGCGCCTGGCCGGCCTTCTCGCGCGCCTCGAACGCACGGCTGATCGCGCTGCTGATCAGCGGGTTCTCGAGCAGCTCCTGGGCCACCTTGCCGAGCGCGTCCTCACTGCCGCGCTGCAGCCGGTCGCGCAGACCTTCAGCGGTGTCCTCGGTCATCTCAGGTTCCCCTCGTCGATCGCCGGTAGATGCCCAACGCTACCTCAGCGCCGGGCCCGCTCGCGCGGCTCGCCCGCGGTCGAGGGCTGCGCAGGTCCACGCAGGTTTGCGTGCAGGCCGGGCGCGAGGGGTCAAGGAGAGGAGACATGCCGCCGAAGGGGAAGTGGAAGCCGCCGCATCACGCGGCGGCTTGCAATCTCCCCACGCTCCGTGCCCTCCAGCCCTGATCTCCCGGGCGGCTCCTCCCGTGACGCCGCCGACGCGCCCGACACCACGGGCGTCGCCCCTGTGCGCCGCCGCGTTGACGACGTCGCCCAGCTGCTCGCCACGCGGATCGGAATGCCCGGGCTGGCAACGCACACCGTCATCGCCGCGCTGCTCGTGCTGCTGACCGCTGCCGGCGCGGGCTTCACGGTGCTGAACGCCGGGGCCGACGGCTCCGGCCTGCCGACCGTCGTCGCAGGACCCTGCCCGTCGAGCACCGAACTCCCGGCCGGCGTCGTGGCCGAGCAGTCGACGCCGGAGCCGGTCTCGTGCACGCCGGCGGCCATCGGCGGCCAGGACGCGACGCCCGCCGATCCGAAGACCGATCTGCCCAGCGCCGACGCCGGCGCCGCTCCGGCAAGCGTCTCCAGCGACCTGTCGACCGCATCAGCCGAGCAGCCGCCGCCACTCGTGACCAGCGAGTCGAGCGCCGCCCCGTCCGTGCAGCCGACCACGTCGGCGGCCCCGAACCAGGTCGAGACCGAGGTCGTCCTCGATCCGGTCGCGGCGCCGACCGAGCATCGCGGCGCGAAGGCCCATCGGCATGACGCCGCACGCAAGCATGCGACGACGACGCCGTCCGCGCCGGTCGCACCCGCCGCGTCGACATCGAACCCCGCGGTCTTCGGTCCGATCACCGCGACGACCGTTCCCAACTTCCTGATCGACCGCTTCCGGATCCCGCCGTTCCTGCTGCCGATCTACCAGGCGGCCGGCATCGAGTACGGGGTCCGCTGGGAGGTGCTCGCCGCGATCAACTCGATCGAGACCGACTACGGGCGCAACCTCAACGTGAGCAGCGCCGGTGCCGTCGGCTGGATGCAGTTCATGCCCGAGACGTGGGACACGTACGGCGTCGACGCCAACCTCGACGGCCACAAGGATCCCTACAACCCGGTCGACGCGATCTTCGCCGCCGCGCGCTACCTGAAGGCCGCCGATGCCTCGAAGAGCCTGTGGCGCGCGATCTACGCCTACAACCACGCCGACTGGTACGTCGCCGACGTGTTGCGCCGCGCCGCGACCGTCGCAAGCCTTCCGCCGGCCGTCCTCGGGTCGCTGACCGGGCTGACGCTCGGCCGCTTCCCCGTCGCCTCGACCGGCAGCTACGCCGGCCGCCTGCGCGCCGCATCGGTCGGCCGCACGCCTCGCGGCGGCAATGCGACGATCGCCGTCACCGGTCGCTCGGACCGCCACGGTTCGCGGATCTACGCCCGCTCGGGCGCCGCCGTGATCGCCGTCCAGGACGGCCGCGTCGAGCGCCTCGGACACAGCCGCAAGCTCGGCCGCTTCGTCCGCCTGCGTGACAGCTTCGGCAACACCTACACCTACGCCCACCTGGGCAAGATCGCCAGCCGCTACCCGGTCGCCAAGCCGCGCCGCGAGAGCGAGGCGCAGATCCGCCGCGAGCTCGGCCTCGACACGCACGACCCCAAGCCGACGCGCGCCGCCTCCGGCGGGCGCCACCTGCGCGGCCGCGCCGCCGCCCGTGCCCGGCGCACGGCCTTCGTCCCGGTCGCGACGGTCGCCGTGCTGCGCCGTCCGACCCGCGCCGTCGGCGTGCTGTCCGGTCCCGAGGCGTTCGCCTACGTCAACCGCCGCCCGGTCGCCGCGCCGGAGCCTTCCCCCCACGGCCTGGCCGGGTACTTCGTCGGCGACTTCGGCCTGCGCAGCAGCGAGGTCGTGCTGCACCACCTGCGCCGCGGATCGCGCGTCATCGCCGGCACCGTCCTGGGTCGCATCGGCCGCTCGTCGCTGCGCTTCCGCGGTGGCCGCGACGCCGGGGACCGCCGCGCCGCCCGCGCCGCCGCCGCCCGGCTGCACACCTCCCGCGTCCCGCATCTGCTGTTCGAGATCCGCCCGGCCGGCCGCCATGCGCCGACGATCGATCCGAAGCCGATCCTCGACGGCTGGCGCCTGCTCGACACGACCAACATCTACCGCGCGGCGAACCCGCTGCTGAACGACGCGACCGCGGGCAGCGACCTGACGATCGGCCAGATCATGCTGATGAGCAAGGAGCAGCTCCAGCAGCACGTTCTGGCCAGCCCGGACATCCAGCTCTATGAGTGCGGGCGGCGCGACATCCGCGCCGGCCTGATCGACCGCCGCGTGCTGGCGACGCTCGAATTCCTCGTCGCGCGCAACATGAAGCCGACCGTCACCGCGCTGCAGTGCGGCCACAGCTACCTGACCGCCAGCGGCAACGTCTCCGAGCACTCCTCGGGCAACGCGGTCGACATCGCGGCGATCAACGGCATCCCGATCGTCGGCCATCAGGGCCGCGGATCGATCACCGACAAGGCCGTCCGCGAGCTGCTGACGCTCCAGGGCACGATGAAGCCACACCAGATCATCACGCTGATGCAGTACAACGGCACCGACAACACCTTTGCGATGGCCGACCACTACGACCACATCCACGTGGGCTTCCGCCCGGGCGAGGGCGCCGCGGCAAGCGCGCTCAGCGCGTCGGGCTGGGATCGCCTCGTGAACCGGCTCGGCCAGATCGAGAACCCCGTCGTGCCGACCCGCCCCAGCCGCTACTCCGTCACGGTGGAGCGCGAGGCGAGCACGGCATCGCGCCACAAGGGCTGAGGGTCGCCCTGGCCGCGGCACGCCCGCAGTTCCGCTTCGTCCAGGTCGAGGTCCCGTGGGCGATCGGGCCCGCCGCCGGCCGCTACGTCCTGCGCGGGCACGCCGGCGTCGCCGAGCACGTGCTCGTCGTCGGCACGACGACGGCCGAGCGCCCGCGCCGCTCGCGGCGTGCGCGACGCACCGCCGCGTCCGCCCCCGGCGGTCCGCCCACCGTCACGATCGGCCGCGCGACGCTGATCGCCGCCGACCCGCTGAGCTCCGACGCGGAGGCGTGGCTGCGCGATGCCGATCTCGAGGCCGAGGCGGCCGCCGCGCTGGTGACGCTGAATCGCGTCGTGGATCTGCATCGCCTTGCGGCCGTCGACCCAGCCGTTCCACCGCTCACGCGCGAGGCCTGCCTGCTGGTGCGCGTCGGCGCCGGGGCCGGCGATCAGGTCGCCGACGGGCACTGGAACCACGCCGTCCGCCTGGGCCCCGCGCCCGCGGTCAGCGGCCGGCGCGACCGCGCATCGGTGCTGCGCCCGCAGGAGCGCCTCGGCGCCGTGCTCGCCGGCCGTGACGTGGCGCTGGCCTGCGAGCTGCTGACACTGCGGGCTCGCTCCGACGTCGACGCCGGCCGCTGGCGCGAGGCCGCCTTCCAGCTGCGCGTCGCGCTGGAGGCGGTGCTGGCCGAGCTGCTGCCGTGGTCGGGTCAGGGCGACATCGACGAGCGGCTGGGCGAGCTGCGGACACTGCGCGGCGCCGTCGGCGACGCGGCCAACGCGGCGCTGCAGGGCGGGCTCGACGCGCAGCAGGTCGCCGACGTCGGGCGCGTGCTGGAGCGCATCGAGGCGGCACTGCGCGCGCGGACGCACGCCGAGCTGGGGTAGCGCTCGGCGAATCGGGTGCAGTTAGGCGTGCCAGGTCTGACGAACTGCACCCGATTCGCCGGGGTGCCGGAGCTACAGCGCGGCGAGCAGGGCCGTCAGCTCGGTGACGACGTCGCCTTCGAGCTTGACGGCGGCGCTTGCGTCGAACGGGGTCGGGCCGTGCGTGATGATCGCGACCTCGCCGCCCGCGCGCTTGGTGACGCCGGGAAGCTGTGCGATCGGGTGCACCTCGAGCGAGCTGCCGATGCAGAGCAGGAGGTCGGCGCCGGCGGCCAGTTCGTGCGCGCGCTCCAGCGCGCCCTCGGGCAGGAACTCGCCGAACAGGACGACATCAGGCTTCAGCGGATGACCACAGTCGCAGCGCGGCACGCCGTGCGGATCGGCCGCGAGGCGGGCGCGGGTCTCGGCGAGCGCGACCGGTCGCGCCGGGGGGCTGCAGGCCAGGCACGAGCTGTGCTCGATCGTCCCGTGCACCTCGACCAGCTTGCGCGTGCCGGCCTTGCGATGCAGCATGTCGATGTTCTGCGTGATCACGGCATCGAGCACGCCACGCCGCTCGAGCTCGACGAGCGCCGCGTGGGCGCCGTTCGGCTGCTTGTCCTCGAGCGTCTGGAAGCGCGCACCGTAGAAGCGCCAGAAGCGCTCCGGGTCCGCGCGCCAGGCGTCGATGTGCGCGACCTCCATCGGGTCGACGTTCGCCCACAGTCCGGTGCCGGGCGTGCGAAAATCTGGGATCCCCGACGGCACCGAGATCCCCGCACCCGTCAGCGCGACGACCGACCGCGCGTCGCGGATCAGGTCCGCGAGGCGGTCGATCCCGGCCCGGGTCGTCGCGGTCACGCTCAAGCTCAGCTCCCCGTCCAGTTCGCCTTGCGCTTGCCGAGGAACGCGCTGATGCCCTCCTTGGCGTCGGCCGACGCGAAGACGCGGCCGAAGGCGTCCTTCTCGGCCTCGATCCCCTCGTCGAGGTCGCCCTTGGCCGAGGCGTCCTTGATCGCCTGCACGGCGAGCGGCGCCTGCTCGGCCAGGCGGCGGGCCCAGGCCAGCGCCGTGTCGAACAGCTCGTGGTCGGCGACGACGCGGTTGACGAGCCCGTACTCGTAGGCCTCGTCAGCGCCGATCGGATCGCCGATCAGGTTCATCTCCAGCGCCTTGTTCTCGCCGACAAGGCGGGGCAGGCGCTGCGTCCCGCCGAAGCCGGGGATGATCCCGAGCTTCACCTCGGGCTGGCCGAAGATCGCCGACTGCGCGGCGAGCCGCACGTCGCAGGCCATCGCCAGTTCGCAGCCGCCGCCGAAGGCCAGGCCGTTGACCGCGGCGATCGTGACGATGCTGGAGCGGCCGAACTCGCGCAGCAGCCCGTGCGCGCCGTCGAGCAGCGCGCGGCCACCGGCGGCGTCCATCTGCGTGAACGCCTTGATGTCGGCGCCGGCGCAGAACAGCATCGGGTTCGTCGAGGCGATCACGAGCGACCGCAGGCCGGCACCAGCCGCGTGCTCCCAGACCTTGCGCAGATCGGCGACGACCTGCGGCGAGACCGAGTTCATCATCCCGTTGGCGAGCCAGACGATGCCGACGTCGTCGCGGGTCTCGAGCTTGACGACGGCCTCCTCGCCGGCGGGCTGCTCGGCGTCGGCCTGCGGGTAGGCGTAGAAGCCCTGGCCGCTCGCCGCTCCCAGGCGACCCTGGGCGACCAGGCGGCGCAGGACGACCGGCGGCGCGAAGCGATCGCCGTGCTTCTCGGTCGCCTTCTCCAGCCGCTCGAGCAGCACGTCGAGCCCGGCGGCGTCGGCGGCCATGAACGGCGGCAGGATCCCGCGGCGCGGGTCCATCCCGGCGCCGGCAATCATCCCGAAGTCGATGTCGCGGTGGGTGGCGACACCCTCCTCCAGCACCAGCGCGGCCTCGACGAACGTCTTCAGCTGCAGCAGCTCGACGAGCTCGGCGACGTCGGGCTCGCTCGCGCCCGGCAGGTTCGCCTCACCGGTCGGCGAGTAGAAGCCGTCGCCGCCGCTCTTGGCGCCGAGCTTGCCGTCGGCGACGAGCTGCTGCATGCCCTTGGGCACGAAGAAGCGGTCGCCATAGGACTCGTGCAGGTGCTCGGCGACGTGCAGGACGGTGTCCAGGCCGAGCAGGTTGACCAGGAAGTACGGACCCATCGGGGTGACCTTCGCGGCGCCGATGCCCTCGTCGATCGCCTTGATCGACAGCCCCTGCTCCTCCTGCGCGCGCCAGACCTCGGAGATGCCGGCGTTGAGGATCCGGTTGACGACGAAGCCGGGAACCTCGACACAGCCGATCGGCTGCTTCTTGATCGTCTGGGCGAACGTCGTAGCGACGCTCAGCGTCTCGGGCGAGGTGTCGTCGCCCTGGATGACCTCGATCAGCGGCATCACCGACGCCGGGTAGAAGTAATGGAAGCCGACGACCTTGTCGGGCCGCAGCGTCGCGTCGCCGATCTCGGTGATCGACAGCGACGAGGTGTTGGAGGCGAGGATCGCGTGGCCGGGCGTGGCGGCGTCGAGCTCGGCGAAGACGGCCTGCTTGATCTCCATTCGCTCGGGCACCGCCTCGATCACGAAGTCGACATCGCCGAAGTCCGCGTAGGTCGTCGCCGGCGTGATCAGCGCCATGATCTCCTCGATGCGGGCGGCCGCCTGCTCCTCGGTCAGCTTGCCCTTCTCGGCCAGCTTGTTGATCTGGCCGGCGGTCACGGTGCGCGCCTCGGTCAGGCCGTGGTCGACGAACTCCTGCCTGACGTCCTTGAGGACGACGGGGATGCCGGCGGCGGCGATCGTCTGCGCGATCTGCCCGCCCATGACGCCGGCGCCGACGACGGCGGCCTTGAACACGAACATGAGGTCAGGGTCTCCTTGCGGGGCTGCGGGCGCGACGGCGCCCGGGGACGCCGACAGGGTACGGCGTTGCCGTGTCAGGCGATCGCGTGGTCCGGATCGAGCTCGCGGCGCAGGCGCAGCAAGGTGCGCTCGAGCGATTCGCGCTGGGCGCGGCGGATGAACAGCGCGTCGGTGATCGGCGTGAACGGGCCACGCTGCTTCAGCGCGTAGTCGAGCTCGAGTTCGACGCCGACAGTCGACGCGGTCAGGGCGCTGAAGCGGACCCGCTGGCGCCCGCGGATCGCGTCGTCCTCGACGTCCAGTTGCTGGCCGGCGCGGGGTTCATAGCCGACGACGCGCTCACTGACCCGTCCGCGCCCGCCCGGGAACGAGTCCCAGACGACGCGCGCGCCGGCGTCGGGGTACGGGCCCTCGATTGCATGGACGTGCTTGAGGCCGTCGACGAACGACGCCCAGCGCGTGCGGTCGTACCAGAGCGCCTCGACCTCGGCGATCCGCCGGCCGGGGATGTCGATGCGCGCGCGGACGGTGCTCACGATGGTGAGTATCGCGTGGCGGCGTGCACCACACTCACCGATCCAGCAGATCGTCGAGCGACCGTTGCTCGGGATTCACCGCGCGGTCGGCGTCGGCGCGCGGGCGGCCACGGCGGCCCCAGTGCTCGATCACGTCGCGGGCCTTGACCTGGCGGTAGGTGATCCCGCGCTCGATCGGGTCGACCTGCAGGCCGCCGGCGATCGATCCGCGGACGACCGCGTGGAACATCCGCCCGCGGACGCTGACGCGGACGATGTCGCCGGGATCGATGCCGTCGAGGCGCACGGCAGCCCATGATGGCGGGTGGCCGGGTCGGCTCAACCGAGCGGAGTTGTCCCCGCCAGGCGGGGGATAACTCCGGACGGTCAGCGGCCGGTGCGTCGAGACCCGAGAACTGCTTGCCAGAGCGAGGAGTTCTCGGGCGTCTCGTGAGCCGCCGCGTCGAACGCCGACTTCTGCTCGCTGCACCACGACGAAGGCCGCCCGGGGGCGGCCTTCGCGGCAGACGGAAAACGCAGACGGACTAGACCGTTGCGGGCTCCTCGACACGCCGCGGCAGCAGCGTCTCGCGGGCGATGACGAGGCGCTGGATCTGCGCCGTGCCTTCGTACAGCTGCATGATCTTGGCGTCGCGCATGAACTTCTCGACCTTGTACTCCTTGATGAAGCCGTAGCCGCCGAACACCTGCACGGCGTCGGTGGTGACCTCCATCGCGGTGTCCGCGGCGAACCGCTTGGCGTGCGAGCTCTC
Source organism: Solirubrobacterales bacterium (assembly GCA_038224135.1). Classification (GTDB taxonomy): domain Bacteria; phylum Actinomycetota; class Thermoleophilia; order Solirubrobacterales; family Solirubrobacteraceae; genus F1-60-MAGs163. Next base: position 6,630 of record JBBRFO010000045.1, on the reverse strand, counting down.
GATCGTGTTGCGGCGGCCCTGATCGAGCAGCACGGCCGAGTTCCACGTCGCCAGGCGCGACAGGTGGATCTTGGTCGCCATGTCGGCGATCATGAACTGGATCGCCTGGTGCATCGCGATCGGCACGCCGAACTGGACGCGCTCCTTGGAGTAGTCGACCGCCATCTCGAACGCGGCGCGGGCGATGCCCGTCGCCATGGCGGCGACGCCCGGGCGGGTGCGGTCGAGGGTCTGCATCGCGACCTTGAAGCCGTGGTTCTCCTCGCCGAGCATGTTCTCGGCCGGGACCTCGGTGTCGTTGAAGGTGATGGTCGCGGTGTTGGACGCCCGCTGACCCATCTTGTCCTCCTTCTTGTCCACGGTGACCGTGTCGTCCTTCTCGACGACGAACGCGGAGATGCCGCGATGGCCGGCGTCCTTGTCGGTCTTGGCGTAGACGGTGAACCAGTCGGCGTAGCCGCCGTTGGTGATGAAGCACTTGGAGCCGTTGAGGACGTACTTGTCGCCCTTGCGGACCGCCAGCGTGCGCATCCCGGAGACGTCCGAACCGGCGTTCGGCTCGGTCAGGCAGAACGACGCGAGCGCAGGGCGCTCGGTCAGCATCCCGAGGTACTTCTTCTTGGTCTCCTCGGAACCCGCGAGCAGCACCGGCGCGGCGGCGAGGCCGTTCGCCCCGACCGACGTCTGGACGCCCGAGCAGCCCCAGGCGAGCTCCTCCTCGATCAGACAGCCGTCGAGGTAGGAGGCACCGACGCCGCCGTACTCCTCGGGGATGTGGCTGTTCATCAGCCCCAGCTCCCAGGCCTTGTCGATGATCGCCTGCGGCCAGGTGCCATCGACGTCCAGCTCCCATGCGACGGAGCGGATTTCCTTCTCGGCAAAGTCGTGCGCCATCTCGCGCAGCGCCTTCTGCTCGTCAGTCAGCGTGAAGTCGACCACTGAACGTCTCCTCTTGCGGAAAGGGACAAAAAAGACTGCGGCGGCGGGCAGATCTACGAGTGGCCGACGCCCCGATTGACTCGTCAGTCAATGATACCCGGGTAGCGGCGAAATGGCACGCGTCTGGAACGATCTCCCCCATCCGCGAGACTGGGGACGATGCAGCAGGCATTCGGAATCGTGCTGTTCGCCGTGGTCGGCATCGCCGCCGTGGTCGCCGTCGTCCTGTTCGCCGGCTCCGGTGAGGTCTACAAGCAGATCGGCAAGGGCGCGCTGTCGCTGCGCGACGGCAGCGACCGTCCCGACGGCGAACCGGTCGCCGGATCCGCCCAGGCGACGGCCGAGCGCGACGTCGAGCTGCGCCAGATGCTGGAGGCCAAGAACGCCCGCCGCGCGCGCCGCGGCGAGCCACCGCTGGACATCGAGGCACAGCTTGCAGCGCTCGTGCGGCCGCAGATCGACGTCGGCCTGGAAGGCGAGATCCGCGACCTCGTGATCGCCCGTAACGCGCGGCGCGCCCGTCGCGGGCAGCCACCGCTCGACGTCGACAGCGAGGTCGCGCGGCAGATCAGCGAGTTGGGCTGAGTTCGTCCCGGCGGTCGGCGCGGGCCAATCGCCAGATGCGCACCAGCGGGTTCTACGCCGGGTCTGGTTTGTGCGCCGAGCCCTGCCACATGCGCCAGGCGAGCGCCAGCACGGTGACGCGCAGGTTCACGCGAGGAAGAACGCGACGGCGACGATCGCGTAGACCGCCAGCAGCTGCAGTCCCTCGAACCACGTCGACTCGCCGTCCTGGGTGACCTGGTTGGCGATCAGCGCGGCGAGCACGAGCGCCGCCAGCTCGAACCCGTTGAAGACGAGCGCCATCGGGCCTGGCCCGAGCACGTAGGAAGCGAGCACGAGCGCGGGCAGCACGAACAGCGCGATCTGGACGCTCGAGCCGACAGCGATGTTGACCGCGAGGTCCATCTGATCCTTGCGCGCGACGAGCACCGCGACCCAGTGCTCGGCGGCGTTGCCGACGATCGCGACGATGATCGCGCCGATGAAGAACTGGCTGATGCCGGCGCTGTCGGCGAACTCGGTGATCGAGCCGACGAGGATCTCGGACATGATCGCCACGGCGACGCCGGCCAGCGCCAGCATCAGGACCGACCGCCGCGTGCTCCACGGGTCGCCGTCAGCGAGGTGCGCATCGGCCGGGTTGAAGAGGTCGCGGTGCGTGCGCAGCGAGAACAACAGCGCCGCCGCGTAGACGCTGATCAGCACGCCCGCCGTGATCAGCGACAGCGTTTCGAGGTCGTGCCCGAAGCCGCGGCGCGTCACCCCCGGGAGCGGCAGGCCGGCGCCGTTGACCAGCGCGAACACCGCCGGCATCACCGCGGCGACGAGCGCCAGCAGCAGCATCGAGGACTGGGCGCTGGCCGCCGTGGCGTTGAAGCGCTGACGGTCGCGGCCGATGCCTCCGGCGAGCATCGACGCGCCCATCACCAGCAGGATGTTGCCGACGATCGAGCCGACGAGCGATGCCTTGACGACCTCGTGCAGTCCCTTGTTGAGCGCGAACAGCGCGATGATCAGCTCTGGCGCGTTGCCGAACGTCACATTCAACAGCCCACCGATGCCGGGGCCCGAACGCGAGGCCAGCTCCTCGGTCGCGCGTCCCATCAGCGCCGCCGTCGGGACGACGCCCAGCGCCGACGTGATGAACACGGCGGTCGACCCGGCCCCGGCCAGGTCGAGCACGATCGCCAGCGGGATGAACGGGACCAGCAGGTAGGGCGCTCCGCTCGTCGTCAACAGCACGTGCCGGGAGCTGGTTCGGGCGGCCACGCGGCGAGGTTACTTGCCGAGCAGCGACGCGCAGGCCTGTGCCCGCGCGAGGTTCGACCCGGCCTGTGTGATGCAGGCGTCGTAGGTCTGCGGCGTCTGGGCCGGCGTCGTCGTCGCGGGGGTCTGCGGCGCCTGAGCCGGGGCCGGCGGCTGCGCGCCCGAGGCGCCCGAGGACCCAGTTCCGGCGCCGCGCGTGGCAGCCAGCGCACCGAGTGCCGAGGTCAGCTCGGACAACGGCCGCGGGTTGGCCGGCGGGCCGATCGGCTGCGGGCGGTTCAGCGCACTCAGCGACAGCTGCAGCCGCAGCGTGCCCTTGGCGCCGTCGGTTCCGGTGACGGCGGCGTCGACGCGCAGCCGGCGCAGCAGGCGGTCCTCCTCGCCGGTCCAGACGTCAACGTGGGCGCTGGTGATCGCCTTCTGGAGCTTGGCGCGCGCGCTCGGCGACAGCGCCGAGCCGACGCCGGCGACGCCGTTCAGCCCGAGCTTGCCGGCGTTGCCCAGGACGTTGCCGAGGTCGTCCAGCAGGCGCGGCACATCGACGCCGGAGCTGACGTGGGTGACGCGGTCGCCGGCGAGGTCCTCGGTTCCGACGACCTTCGGCGAGGTCAGCCAGCGCCGCGGATCGACGCCGAGCGAGGACAGCTGCAGACCTGACGAGGACGACGAGGACTTCTGCGTCTTCAGGCCGGCGAACGCGCTGTCCGGCAACGTGAACGCCTTGCCGGCGATCTGCAGCCAGCCGTGATCGCCGGTCGAGACGGTGCCGATGCTGAGCTCGCCCGCGCTCGTCCCGACCGCCAGGTCGAACTGGAACTTCGGCGTTCCGCCGCCCGAGGCGCTGGCGAACGGACCGCCGAGGCCCAGGTGGAACGGCGACGGCAGGCCGGCGACGGACGCGCCGCGGATGTTCACCTGCAGGTCCAGCCGCCCGCTCTTGATCGGCTTCTTGTTGGAGAACGTGGCGCCGAGCACGGCCGCCGGGTCGCTGGAGCCCCCGCCGTTGCCGCTGCCGCCGCAGCCGCTCAGCGCGACGACGGCGATCAGCGCAGACAGCGCCGGCGTGATGAGGATGCGAAGCGGACGGGACATCGGTGCACGGGGACCTGCGTCGGCCGAAGGCGCGCCACCGTAGCATCGGCCCGGTGCCGCGCACGCTGCTTGCCATCGTCGCGTCGGCCCTCGCCGCAGCCATGTTCGGGCCTGCGGCTGCAGCGCCGGCCTCGCAGATCCTCGTCCTCGACGCGGCCGGTCACGTGCGCGTCCAGCGCGACCGACTGCCTCCGCTCCCGGCGGCCGAGCCGCTGCCGCCGTCGAGCACCGGGCCGCGCCGCGAGCCGCCCGCATCCGTGGCGCTGGTGCACGCGACGATCCCGAGCGAGATCCGGCGGCTGCAGGCCGCAGCGGCGATCGCGCCCGGCGACGCCACCGCGGCGAACTCGACCTACCGCGACGCGCGGCGCGAGGCCAAGCACCTCAAGGGCCGGCGCAAGACCGAGCTTCAGGGCGTCATCAAGACATTCGACGCGATGGCCGCCGAAGGCCAGGTGACCGCCGCGCGGCTGCCGTCGATCATGCTCACGCTGCGGCGCAACGCCGCCTGGTGGAAGCGTGGGCCGCTGCTGTCGTACGGCCGGCGCGTGCGGTTCGCGGGCAGCCGGCTGATCTGGCAGTCCTATCCCGGTCAGGGCATCCAGGTGCAGTGGCTCGGCACGTTCGCGCGCGCCAACCAGCTGTACCTGGCCGGCGGTTTCGACGATGAACTGCGGTCGCTGCTCGACGAGATCGTCGCCGGTGCCGTGCCGCGTGCAGGCGGGATCGCCTGGGAGTACCTGTTCACGTTCGACGGCGGGCGGCCGCCGTGGGCCAGCGGGCTGGCGCAGTCGACCGCGATCCAGGCGCTGTCGCGCGGCGCGGTGCGGCTCAAGCACCCCGAGTACTTCACCGTGGCACGCTCGGCGCTGGCGCTGTTCCAGGCGCCGCCGCCGACCGGCGTGCGCGTCAGGACCGCCGCCGGCGCGCATTACCTCGCCTACTCGTTCGCGCCGGGGCAGCGGATCTTCAACGCCTTTTTCCAGGCGGTCGTCGGGTTGCACGACTTCGCCGCGCTGGCCAACGACGCGCGGGCGCGGGCGCTGTACCTGACCGGCGTGCGTCAGGCCGCCGTCGAGGTGCGGATCGCCGATGCGGGACCGTGGAGCCTGTACTCCCCCGGCGTCGCGTCGGACATCGGTTACCACCGCGTGCTGCGCGACTTCGCCCGCGCGCTGTGCCAGCGGCTCGAAGTCGATCGCGAACGCGCGGTGACCTTCCTGCGCGCGACGACCCGCCCGGACGCTGTGCTGACCAGCGTTCGCGACCAGCCCGATCCGGCGCCGTTCTGCATCGCCACGCACAACCTCACGCGTGAGCTGTATTCGCGCCTGGGCCTGTTCGGCTGACGTACGCTCGCGGCGGCGATGGCGACGCGGACGATCCTTCACCTGGGCACCGGCGGTGCCGGCACGACGACGGTGGCCGCGGCGACGGCGCGGCGCCTGGCGGCCCAGGGGGCGCGCACGCTGCTGCTGGGAATCGGGCCGGGCGACGGTCCGCACGCCGTGCTGGGTGTCGCCGTCCAGCCCGGCATCACCCCGGTGGGCGAGCGGTTGTCGGCCGGCCAGGCCCGTGCGAGCGCCGGCCTCGCGCAGCCCGATCGCTGGCTCGGCGCGCTGCTCGCGCGGCGCGGGCTGGGCGCGATCGCGCCGGCGCAGCTGCAGCTTCCGCCGGGCGCCGACGAGCTCGCCGGCATGCTCGAGCTCGCGCGCTGCGTGACGAGCGGCGACTACGACGCGATCGTCGTCGACGCCGGCCCGTGGCCGCACGCGCTGCGCGCGCTGACGCTGCCCGACGTCGCCGGCTGGTGGCTGGAGCGCCTGCTGCCCCAGCGCAGCTCGCAGGTCGCCGCCGGCCTGCCGCTGGCGCGGGTGCTGCCCGACGCCGGCGCCGTCGACGACCTGCAGCGCGCGCTGCGCGGGCTGATCGCACTCGGCGACGTGCTGCGCGACCGCGAGCTGACGTCGGCGCGCGTCGTCACGATCGCTGAGACGCTGCCGTTGGCCGCGGCACAGCGCGCGTGGACGGCGCTGGCGTTGCACGGCATCCACGCCGACGGGCTGGTGGCGAACCGGTTGCAGGACCACGAGGCGTCGCGAGCCGGCGACGCCGTCGCCGCGTTCGCTCCGGCTCAGGTGTTCCAGGCACGTCTGATGGTCGACGAGCCGTCCGGCGACGCCGGACTCGACGCGCTGGCCGACGAGCTCTTCGGCAAGCGTGATCCCGCCGCCGTCGGCGACGGGCCCGCCGGGCAGGAGCTCGTGCTCGGCGCGCGCGAGGCTGAGCTGTGCCTGGCGCTGCCGTTTGCCGAGCGCGAGGACGTCGACGTCAAGCACGCCGGCCTGGACCTGCTCGTCCGCGCCGGCGACCAGCGGCGCACGATCGCGCTTCCACCCGTGCTGGCGGACTATCGTCCGGCCGGCGCGCAGCTGGAGGCTGGCGTGCTGCGCGTGCTGTTCGACCGCCGAGCCGACACGCCGACCGCAACGACCGATGACTGATCCGCAGCCCACCGACCCGCTCGCCGATCTGCGCACGCAGCTGCGGGCGACGCGCGCAGCTGCCGAGCGCCTGGCCGGCGATGCGAGCCAGGCCGCGGCCGCGATCGCCGGCGGCGACGTGCCGGCGCCGGGCTGGCGCACCCCGCGCGACCGCGAGGCCGTCCGCGACGAGCTCGACGCGCTCGTCGATCTGCTGCGGACCGTCCGCGCGCTGTTGCCCGAGGAGCTCGAGCAGCAACTCGCCGACCTGCTGCGTCAGCTGCTG
>JBBRFO010000044.1:0-20653 GCA_038224135.1 Solirubrobacterales bacterium | reverse complement strand
CCGTCGGTGATCGAGATGACGTTCGTCGGGATGTAGGCCGACACGTCGCCGGCCTGCGTCTCGATGACCGGCAGCGCCGTCAGCGACCCGCCGCCGAGCGAGTCGTTGAGCTTGACCGCACGCTCGAGCAGGCGGCTGTGCAGGTAGAAGACGTCGCCGGGATATGCCTCGCGGCCCGGCGGGCGGCGCAGCAGCAGCGACATCTGGCGGTAGGCGAACGCGTGCTTGGTCAGGTCGTCGTAGATCGCGACGACGTGCCCGCCGTTGTAGAGGAAGTGCTCGCCCATCGCGCAGCCGGCGTACGGCGCCATGAACTTGATCGGCGCGGCCTCGTCGGCGGACGCGGCGACGATGATCGTCTTCTCCAGCGCGCCGTGCTCGGCGAGCGTCTCGGCGATCTGCACGACGGTCGCCATGCGCTGACCGATCGCGACGTAGACGAAGACGAGGTCCGAGTCCTTGTTGTTGATGATCGTGTCGAGCGCGATCGACGTCTTGCCGGTCTGGCGGTCGCCGATGATCAGCTCGCGCTGACCGCGGCCGATCGGGATCATCGCGTCGATCGCCTTCAGGCCGGTCTGCATCGGCTGCGTGACAGGCTGGCGCTGAACGACGCCGGGGGCCTTGAACTCGGCCGGGCGGAACTCGGTCGTCGCGATCGCGCCCTTGCCGTCGAGCGGCTTGCCGAGCGGGTCGACGATCCGGCCCAGCAGCGCGTCGCCGACGGGGATCTCGAGCAGGCGGCCGGTGCGCTTGACCGTGTCGCCCTCGAGAATCTTCTCCCAATCGCCGAAGCAGACGGCGCCGACGTTGTCGGACTCGAGGTTCAGTGCGAGCGCGGTGACGCCGTGCGGCAGCTCCAGCATCTCGAACGACTGGCAGTTCTCCAGGCCGTGGATGCGGGCGATGCCGTCGCCGATCGACAGCACCGTGCCGACCTCGGTCAGCGAAGCGCTGCCGGTGTCCAGCCCCTCGATGCGGGCCTTGAGGATGCTCGTGATCTCGTCGGGCTTGATCTGCATGGGATTCGCTTTCGGTTCCTTGACTGGTCGCGGGCGCTAGGCCTTCGCGACCTGCTTGCGAAGTTGGTCGAGTCGGTTGCGGATGGATGCGTCGAGGATCGCGTTGCCGACGCGGACGACGAAGCCGCCGAGGATCGCCGGATCGACGGCTCGGGTCAGCTCGACGGTCCGCCCGGTCTGGCGGCCGATCTGGTCGCCGATCCCCTGGGCGACGGCGTCGTCGAGCGTGACGGCGCTCGTCACGGTCACGGCGAGGATGCCGCTCTGCTCGTCGACCAGACGCTCGTACTCGCGTCGGATCCGCTGGATGGCGGGCAGCCGGTGGTGCTCGACGAGCACGTCGAGCAGGTTCATCGTCAGCAGGTCCGCGCCCTCGATCGTGCGCCGGATGCCGTCACGCTTCTCATCCGTCGTGAAGTACGGCGAGAAGAAGAACAGCCGCAGGTCATCGCTGGCCGCCAGGGCGTCGGCGACCTGGCCGAGCTCGTCGCGGACGACGTCGAGCTTTGGCGGGGTCGCCTCGGCGGCGGCCTCGAACAGCGACCGTGCGTAGACCTGGGCGATCTTCTCCATGGCTAGTTGGAGCGGTCCCCGCTGATCGAGCTGAAGTCGAGGTCGGCGAGTGCCTCGTCGACAAGCCGGCGCTGGTCATCGCCCGTGAGGATTCGACCGGTCACCTTCTCGGTCGCGGCGATCGTCAGGTCCGCAACCTCCGTGCGGATGTCCTCGATCGCGCGGCGCTTCTCGGCCTCGATGTCCTTCTCCGTCTGCGCGAGGAGTTCCGCGCGGCGCTGACGCGACTGCTCGGTCGTCTCCTGCTCGAACTGCTCGGCGTTCTTGCGTGCGCGGGTGACGATGTCGTCGGCCTGCGTACGCGCCTCGGACAGTCGCTCGCGGTACTCGGCCAGCAGCGCGGCCGACTCGACCTTGGACGCTTCGGCCGCGTCGATCGACTCCTGGATCATCGCGGCGCGCTTGTCCAGCGCCTCGCGAATACGCGGGAACGCGAGCTTGTTCAGGAGCACGACCGTCAGGCCGAAGGCGAGCAGCGTCCAGATCATCAGCCCGCCACTGGGGCTGACGAGGAAGTTGCTGCTCTCCTCCTTGGCGGCGGCGAGCGTGGTGGCCAGGGCGAGCATTGCCGCTTAGCCCAGGAAGAACGCGATGAGACCGAAGATGAAGGCGTAGAACACGATCGCCTCGGTCAGCGCGAAGCCGAGCCACTGGATCGAGGTGATCTCGTCCTTCATCTCCGGCTGGCGGGTCACCGACTCGATGACCTTGCCGAAGATGTAGCCGACGCCGACGCCCGGGCCGATGGTGCCCAGGCCGGCACCGATGCCGAGCGCGATGGCCTTGCCGGCCTTGCGCCCGTACTCCTGCGCAACGGCCGAATCGGCGGTTGCGGCGAGCTGACTGATGAGGTGGAGGTCCACGGCTTAGTGCTCCTTGGTGTTAGTGCTCGGCGGACACAGCGCCGCCGAGGTAGATCGCGGAAAGAGTGGTGAAGATGAACGCCTGCAGCGTCGCGACGAGGCCGACCTCGAAGATGAAGAAGGCGACGGCCATCACGCCGGTCATCGCGCCGAGGATCACCGAGCCGAAGATCGCCAGGTTCAGCAGGACGACGAGGCCGCCGCCCATGAACAGGATCAGCAGGTGGCCGGCGAGGATGTTGGCGAACAGCCGGACGGACAGCGAGACGACGCGGACGAAGTCGGAGATGATCTCGATGAAGAAGATCGGGATCCGCATCGCACCCTCGGTGCCGGCCGGGATCAGGCCCTTGTAGAAGCCGATGACGCCCTTGGCGCGGAAGCCCTCGAGGTGGTAGCTGACCCAGACCACGAGCGTCAGTGCCAACGGCACCGACAGGTTCGCGGTCGCGGCGTACAACGCCAGCGACGGGACCTGCAGGCCGAAGATGTCGACCTTGTGCTCGGTGTTCGTCGGCAGCGGCAGGTACCCGAGCATGTTCGAGAACCAGATGAACACGAAGACGGTCGCCAGGAACGGGAACCACTTGCGCACCATCGCGCCCTCGAGGTTGCCCTTGGTGATCGTCTCGATCAGCCCGTAGTACCCCTCGACGACGACCTGGATGCGACCCGGCCGCTCCTGCATCCGCTTGGCGACGTAGGTCAGCACGAGGACCGTCAGGATGCATGCGGCGAAGACGTAGACGACGGCCTTCGTGATCGACAGGTCCAGCCCGCCGATCTTGATCGAGATCCACGGCTCGAGCTTGAACTCGTTCTGCGGCTTGTAGTTCTCGTTGATGTTCAGCGCGAACGCGCCGGCCGGCGCCGCGAGCAGCAGCGCGAACGGGGCGGCGAGGGCGAACAGGCGGGCGCGGATGGTCATGAGGTGGCCTGACCCGAGGGGTTCTGCGCGAAGGGACGAAGGATCATGGAGACCGTGAAGTAGGCGGTGAAGCAGGCGATGACGAGGACGGCGGCGGCGAGGCCGGCGTCGTTGTCGACCATCCCGGCGGCGAAGATCGTAATGGCGCAGAGCCATCCGCGTCCGATCATCGATCCCGTGATCCAGCCGGCGGTGCCCCGCAGGTCCTGCGACTCGACGGCTTTGCGCGTCGTGTAGTGCTGGATCGCGCGCTGCACGAGCCACGCGACGGCGCCGGCGGCGAACCCCAGCATCGGCCAGCCGGCGAGCAGGAAGACCGGCAGCGCGACGGCCAGCAGGACGAGGTCGGCGTACTTGGCGAGCGTCATCGGCTCAGAGGTCCTTGAAGCGCGAGCGGACAAGTGCGATCCCCGCGACCGGTCCGACGAAGAGCCCGAGCAGTCCCAAGGCGACGGGCGCACCCACGAGCGCGCCGATCGCGAACCCGACGCCCGCGCAGAGGATGATCGTCGCGACGAGCATCGTCCCCGCGACCGACCCACGCATCGTGGGCTTGGGGGGCGTCGGCGTCATCGTGGCGGTCGGGCTGATCGTGCATCGGGTCACCATGCGCCGACGAGGGACCCCGCTCCAACGACACGGCCCGCGCGCGAGCACGGGCCGGAGCGGAGGTGAACATCTGGAGTGCGTTCACCGGCGGCTCGTTCCACCCTACTGCATCCGCGGACTTTGTGACTTGTTTGTGACACTTCGTGACGGGTGCCACGAGGCGTGCACCGTAGTTCACCACCGCGGGCTGCGGCCGCGACCCGACGGCGGGCCCTGGATCGCCGCCTACGATCGCGCCATGTCGACCGCCGGCCAGTCAAAACCGACCACCCTTCGCGCCGCCGCAGAGGAGTTTCTCGCCCAGCAGCGGATCGCGGTCGCGGGCGTGTCACGCGACGCCCACCAGCCGGCGAACCTGATCTACCGCCGGCTGCGCGACACCGGTCATCGGGTCTTCGCGATCAACCCACATGCCACGGAGGTCGAAGGGGACGTCTGCTACCCGTCCGTGGCAGCGGTGCCCGAGGACCTCGATGGTGTCGTCGTCGTGACGACGCCCGAGGTTGCGCAGGAGACCGTCGAGGCGTGCGCCGCCGCCGGCGTCCCACGCGTCTGGCTCCATCGCGGGCTGGGCCCCGGAAGCTCATCCGAGGAGGCGGTGAGCTTCTGCCACGAGCACGGGATCGACGTCATCCCCGGCGGCTGCCCGAACATGTTCGGCGCGACGGCCGACGCCGGGCACGCCTGCATGTGCGCGGTGCTCCAGTTGGTCCACAGGATCCCGCGGACCGTCTGAACCGATCGCCGGTCAGGTGGTCGCGACGCGCTCGGCGCGCGGGCGTGCGGTGGCCGCGGCGCGGCGCCGTCGCGGCGCGACCGGCGCGGCGACCGGCTCCGTGGCGACGACGATCTCGTCGTCGAGCAGCGCGACCGGCTCCTCCGCGAGCAGCCCGCCGACCGCCGCGAACACCTTGGCGTTGAACGCCATCCCGCAGTGTGAGCTCGCAACCTCGACGTGATCTGCGCGCGGGTCCAGGCAGGCGCGCCAGTGCAGGACGCCGTCCGAGCGCGAGTAGATCGACGTGAAACGCACCCCTTCGGCGACGTCGTCGTCGAGGTCGGTCCAGAACTGCGTGCAACAGCCCACCAGGTCGGAGCCGACGTTGTACGCCTCGAGGCTGCCCTCGCAGCTCGCCGCCAGCAGGCCGTCGCCGCTGGCGCGCTGGACGCGCTGCAGCGTGCGGATCTGCAGGCGCAGCAGCGGGTGCAGGTCGTCCATCGCCGGAACGAGCGGCGACCCGAGCGTCACGACGTGCGACACGCGATCTGGCTGTCGGACGGCGAGCACGCGGCTGAACATCCCGCCGCGGCTGTGGCCGATCAGTGAGACCGGCTGGCCGTAGCGTTCGCTGAGGTCGATGATGCGGGCCTCGAGCTTGGTGACCGCGCGCTCGGAGCACTCGATGTTGGTCGTGATGCCGGACCCGTGCGTGCGATATCCGACACGCCGCAGCCACTGCGACATGAGCCGCAGGCTGGCATCGCCGGCGAGAAAGCCGGGAATCAGCATCACCGGGCGGCCGCGACCGAGCGGGACGCCGTTGCCGCGCCAGACGGGACTCCCCAGCAGCGCGGCAGCTTCCGCGCCCATCCGTGCTTCACCCCAAATCACGTCGCCCTCCCCGAGCGTTCGTTGCAAATGTATCGACCTCAGACCTCTTCGGTCAAACCCCTGCAACGCGGGGATCATTCGTGCGGACGCGAGACGTGCACGCAGTGCACGTTCGGCGTGAATCCGGCCCGCGCGTAGACGCGTGCGGCGCCCTCGTCGCCCGGCGTCAGAAAGGCCAGATCGGCGCCCGCAGCGAACGCCTGCAGCGTCGCTGCCGCCGTCAGCGCGCCGGCGATGCCGCGCCGCCGGTGCTCGGCGACCACGCCGACGCCGACGATCTCGCTGACCGCGAGCTGCGGGGTCTGCCAGCCCGCGCGCCCGACGACCGCATCGCCGGCGAGCGCAGCGACCCCGCCGGCGCCGCGGTCGCGGAAGCGCTGGATCTCGTCCGGGCCGACCGGCGCGGCGCCCGCGATCTCCGCAAAGGCTCGGCGGCCGGCCTCGATGAACCCGCGAATCAGATCGTCACGGCTGTCGCCGCCGACGACCTCGAGCCGGACGCCGTCAGGTGGCGTCACCGCGACCAGCGCGGCGCGGTCGCACGCCAGCCCAAGGAGGCGCGCCTCGACGGTGAAGCCGTTGCGGCCAAGCGCGTCGACGAGACCCGGCCAGCAGGCCTCGACGATCTCCAAACGGGGCACGCGGCCGCGCTGCGCAAACGCTGCGCGGAGCAGCTCGACGGCACTGTCGGGCCAGTCGGCGGCTCCCGCATCGGGCACCGCGTAGTTGAGGTGCGTGAGGTCTGACGATGTGTCGATCGTCAGGGTGAACGGCGGGACCGCGATGAGCTCGCGACCGTGCTGAGCCATCGCCCGCAGCGCGTCCTGGATGCGCAGCGCGTCGGTCATCGCCGCAGCCTCCCGGTGAGCAGTCCCGCGCCGGCCAGCCGCGAGAGCCAGCCGCGGAGCACCGGGTACGAGCGCCGCTCGCCGAAGCGGTGGTTGACGATCCCCGAGTCCCAGGTGAATGGCGGCGGATTGGCGACCCAGTTGTAGACGTAGATCCGCTGGATCCGCCCGCTGAGACGGCGGATCGGGCCGAAAAGGTAGTCCGTCGCGTTGGCGGCGTGCGTGAAGCCCTGTGGGATGCGCGTCGTGCTCGCGTTGTTGCGATCGACCAGGCCGCCGGTTTCCGTCAGCCACAATTGCCCGCGCGTGGCGGCCAGCGCCTGACGCGTGTAGCTGGTCTGGTACCGGTTGACGTCGAGGTAGTTGTGCAGCCCCCAGCGCGTCGGCTGGACGGTCGACTCGCGGCGGAATTCGTGCGCCCAGTCACCGAGGTTCGGCTGATCCACGAGGTCCGCGGCGAGCAGCGTGCAGCCCGGGCACACGATCCGCAGGCGACGGTAGTACGCGGCGACGAGCCGCGCGCGCCGGCAGGTGCGCTCACCGCACGAGTTGGCCTCGTTCCAGCTGGAGAACTCGCGAACCTGCGGATACCGGGCGCGGAACTCCCGGATCGCCGCCTCGTATCGGTCCGGCGTCGGCAGGTCGTCCGGGTGGGTCCTGGACTTGCCGAACGTGACGAGCGGCACCACTCCGGCAACCTGCGCCGCGGTGAACCAGGTGTCAAGTTCGGCTCGCTGCTCCGTGATCCGCACCGCGTCCCACGCGACGAGAATCCGGGCGCGGCCGATCAGCGTGCGCTGGAACGAGCTGTTGCTGAAGAGCAGCGGGCGCTGGTCGGCCACGCCCACCGTCACGGCTCCGGCGGCGGCTGGAGCCGTCAGGGCGACGACGACGACGACCGCGGCTGCGACACGACGCGGGCTCATGTGGCCGGCCACGCCGCGAGGACCGCGTCGTCGTCGCGACGGGGCGGCACGCAGCGGCACATCAGGGTCGGCTCGACATCGCTCATGGTCCACAGGATCCGCGGTCTACCCGCAGGGATCACGATGCAACCGCCGGCCGTGCGGTCGCGGCGGTCAGCCGGCGCGTCCGCCGGGCCGGAGATTCCGGCCCGGCGGACGTGACGCCGGCTAGCGGACGTTGGCACTCCACGACCCTCCGTGGGCGCGGCGGATGTGCTCGTGGTCGAGGCGGCCCGCCAGCGCGATCAGCGCCAGTGCCGCCCGGACTCGTACACGCCCGGGCGGAGGTTGATGGTCGATGTGATCGTGCGGGCCGGTTCGCGCCCGCTCGGTGATGAGCGCGTGTGCGACGTGCTCGTGGATCTGGGACTGCATGACACGGAACTCCTGTGGTCGGTGATGGTGGAACGGACCACCGCCCGCAGACGTGAGCTGCCGCGCGATGCGCGGAACGGGGTCTCGGGCGGCATGGCCCGTGACCCGGCATGTGCTGCAACAACGCCTAGGACACGGACACGCGCGAACGACGCACGCCACGGGCAGAGCCGATGGCGGAGCGAACGTTGGTGTTGCGGCGGGTCAGCGTCATAGGACTCACCCTCCCGAGACCGGGAAGAACGACGAACCTAGCAGCCCCGACGGCCAGATGGAAGGCCGCGGCGGCGACGTTCGCGGGTAGGCTGCCGGGCGTGAGCGCGGCCGACGAACAGACTCAGCCGACGGCCAAGCGCGCCGCCATCCAGGCCGCCGTGCTCGAGGCGACCGAGGCGCTGCTGAGCGAGGGTGCGACGTTCGCCGACCTCGGCATCGAGCGCATCGCGACGCGCGCCGGCATCTCGCGAACGGCGTTCTACTTCTACTTCAAGGACAAGCGCGAGCTGCTCATGCGGCTGACCGAGGAGGTCAACGCGCTGCTGTTCGAGCAGGCCGACATCTGGTTCTCCGGCGACGGCGACCCGGTCGAGGACCTGCGCGAGGCGCTGCGCAACATCTCCGCCCTGTACGACGAGCACAAGGTTCTGCTGCGGGCGATCGTCGAGGTGTCGGCCTACGACGACGAGGTCGCGGTCTTCTGGCGCGCAACCCTCGGCCGGTTCGTCGACGCGACGCAGCGGCGGATCGACGCCGAGACCGAGCGCGGCCGCGCCGTCTGCGAGCTGCCGCGCGAGACGGCGTTCGCGCTGACGTGGATGACCGAGCGCACGCTCTACCAGCAGCTCGTGCAGGCCGATCCGATGCCGCGCGCGACCATCGTCGACGCGCTGGCCGGCATCTGGGCGCGCGGCGTCTACGGCAGCGTCGACTGAGCCTCAGACGTCCTCGGCGCGGATCGCGTCGAACTGACCGGTCTCGATCCGCTCGACGACGTCACGATCGATCTCGTCGTCGCTGATCGCCGGGTCCTGGCGGCGCAGACCGCGCTCGCGGATCCGGCGCAGCTTGAGGATCTCCAGCACCCAGACGAGGTAGACGCTGGCGGCGACGACGAGCAGCGCCAAGGCGGCCATCACCAGCGTCCAGCCGAGGTGGAGCCTGCCGCCGTTGTCGGAGTAGGGCACGAACCGCAGCGCGATCGCAAACGCGGCGACCGACAGGGTCCAGGCGTACAGGTACAGCACCGTGCGCCGCTGACTGAAACCGATCCGCGCAAAGCGGTGGTGGAAATGGTTCTGGTCGGCGACGTAGACCGGGTTGCCGTACTTCAGCCGCTTCAGCACGACGAACGTCGTGTCGAGGAACGGGACCGCGAGCACGATCAGCGGGAAGACGAGCGCGAGGACGGCCTGCGTCTTGACGGCGCCCTCGATCGCCACGCAGCCGAGCAGCAGCCCGAGCAGGTTGGACCCGGCGTCGCCCATGAAGATGCTCGCCGGGTGGAAGTTGTGAATCAGGAAGCCGAGCGCCGCCCCGGCCGTGATCGCCGACAGCGTCGCGGCCGTGCCCTTGTTGAGGTCAAAGGCGATGATCGTGAAGGCGACGCCGGCGATCGCGCAGACGCCGGCCGCCAAGCCGTCGATGCCGTCAGAGAAGTTGACGACGTTCATCACGAAGACGAGGCTGAGGACGGTCAGCGGAGCGCCGGACCCCTTGAGGTCGACGGCGCCGAGGAACGGCAACGTGAAGTGCCCGACCTTGACGCCCGCGACGACCGGAATCGTCGCGGCGAGCGTCTGGCCGGCGAACTTGACGACCGGATGCAGGTCGTAGCGGTCGTCGATCGCGCCGATCAGCGTGATCACGACCGCGCCGATCAGGATGCCCTGCATGCGCCCGCCGACAACTCCGTGCAGGTTGAGGAAGGCCAGCGCAGCGACCAGCACCGCCACCATCATCGCCACGCCGCCCAGCAGCGGTGTCTCACGGTCGGCGAGGCCGCGCGCGCGCGGCTGATCGACGGCCCCGACGCGCCGCGCCAGCCGCGCCGTCGACGGCGTGATCAGCGCCGCGAGCACGAAGGCGACGGCAAACCCGAGGATCGCGTCGCGCTCCCGCATCGCACCGGAACCCTACGCCGCGAGGCGGCGCGTGCGCTCAGGCGACGGCGTGCGCGTGCAGGTGCTCGTACAGCGGGTACTTGGCCGCGATCGCTGCGACCCGCGCGTTCAGGTCCTCGCGCTGCGCGTCGAAGTCGGGCGTCAGCGCGGTCGCCATGACGGCGCCGATCTCGGCGAAGTCGTCGGTCTGCAGACCGCGCGTGGCGAGCGCGCTGGTGCCGACCCTCAGGCCGCTGGTCACCATCGGCGGGCGCGGGTCGAACGGCACGGCGTTGCGGTTGACGGTGATGTCGATCGCGTGCAGGCGATCCTCGGACTGCTGACCGTCGAGCTCGGACTCGCGCAGGTCGACGAGTGCCAGGTGCACGTCCGTGCCACCGGTCAGCACGTTGACGCCATGACCGGCGTTCATCAGCGCTGCCGCGACGGTCTTGGCACCGGCGATCGTGCGGCGTTGGCGCTCGCGGAAGGCCTCGGTCTGGGCGATGCCGAGCGCGACCGCCTTGCCGGCGATCACGTGCATCAGCGGACCGCCCTGCTGGCCCGGGAAGACGGCCGAGTTGATCGCCTTGGCGTACTCCTCCTTGCAGAGGATCATGCCGCCGCGGGCGCCGCCGAGCGTCTTGTGGATCGTCGTCGTGACGACGTCCGCGTGCGGCACGGGACTGGGGTGCTCGCCGGCCGCCACGAGGCCCGCGAAGTGCGCCATGTCAACCAGCAGGTAGGCGCCGACCTCGTCGGCGATCTGGCGGAAGCGGGCGAAGTCCTGGTGGCGCGGGTAGGCCGACCAGCCCGCCACGATCATCTTCGGCCGGTGCTCCTTGGCCAGGCGCTCGACCTCGTCCATGTCGAGCAGATGCGTGTCGGGGCTGACCTCGTAGGCGACGATGTTGTACAGCCGCCCGGAGAGATTGAGCTTCATCCCGTGGGTCAGGTGGCCGCCGTGCGAGAGCGAGAGGCCCATCAGCGTGTCGCCCGGCTGCAGCAGCGCGTGATAGACGCAGGCGTTGGTCTGCGCACCGGCGTGCGGCTGGACGTTGGCGTGCTCGGCGCCGAACAGCTCCTTGGCACGATCGATCGCCAGCTGCTCGGCGATGTCGACGTACTCGCAGCCGCCGTAGTAGCGCTTCCCCGGGTAGCCCTCGGCGTACTTGTTCGTCAGCACGCTGCCCTGGCAGTCGAGGATCGCCTGCGGGACGAAGTTCTCCGAGGCGATCATCTCCAGCGTGCGCTGCTGGCGGCCGAGCTCCTGGGCGAGGACCTCGGCGATCGCCGGATCGACCTCTGCAAGCGGGCGGTTGAACCAGTCTGCGGGTAGCTCGGTCATGGTCCGATCGATGGTATCCACCGCCGCTGCGGAGCTGCTCAGCCGCCGCCGTCGTAGGCGCTGATCTGCTCGACGCGCCGCGCATGCCGGCCGCCCTCGAAGGCGGTCGACAGGAACCGCTCGACGATCGCGTCGGCGGCGGGGCCGGTCAATCGGGCGCCGGACAGCGTCACGATGTTGGCGTCGTTGTGACGGCGCGACAGCTCGGCCTCGTCGGGGTCGTGGGCGTCGACGGCGCGGATGCCGGCGACCTTGTTGGCGACGATCGCCACGCCGACGCCGGAGCCGCATGCGATCACGCCGCGGTCGGCCTTGCCGGTGGCCACCAGGCGCGCGGCCGCGGCCGCGAACTGCGGGTAGTCGACCGACTCGGGCGAGGTCGTCCCGACATCGACGACGTCGTGGCCGGCCGCCTGCAGCGATGCCTTGACGTGCTCCTTCAGGGCAAAGCCGGCGTGGTCTGCTCCGACGGCGATCTTCACGCGCCGGTGCCCTGCAGCTCGGCCATGCCGTCGTCGATCGTCCGCACCGGCGCGTACCCGAGCTCCTCGCGGGCGCGCGAGATGTCGATCGTCGTCTCCAGCGTCGACAGCCAGACCGCGAGCCGCGTGACCGGCGGGCGGCCCTTCAGGCGCAGCATGCGCCAGGCCCGCTCGCCGGCGCCCGCGAGCGCCCGCGCCAGCGGCGCCGGAATGCTGCGCTTCCCAGGCTCGACTCCAGCCGTCGCCAGCCAGCGCGTGACGAAGTCGCGGAACTCGACCGGCTCGCCGTCGGTGACGAAGTAGACGCCGCCGGCGGTCCCGCGGTCCGCGGCGAGGATCAGGCCTTCGACGACATTGTCGACGTGCGTCGTCGACGTCAGCTGACGGCCGCCGCCGATCCAGGCAAAGCGGCCGGCCTCGACGGCGCTGACAAGCTCGGGTAGCACGCTGGTGTCCCCAGGACCCCAGACCAGGCGCGGGCGGACCACGACCGTCTCGAGCTCCGGGCTCGACGCGGCGATGACCGCCGCCTCGGCGCGCGCCTTGCTCGCCGAGTAGAGCGCCGGCGAGTCGGGCTTCAGCGGCGCGTGCTCGTCGACCATCACCAGCGGCTCGCCGTCGAGCAGCGCCGCCTCGGTGCCGACGTGGACGAAGCGGCCTACGCCGGCGCGGCGCGACGCGTCGATCGCGTTCTCGGTGCCCTGGACGTTGCCGCGCTCGAAGTCGGCCGGCCTCCCCCAGTCGCCGAGGTGGGCGGCGCAATGGAAGGTGACGTCGCAGCCGCGCGCGCCGTCGGCCATCGCGCCGACGTCGTCAAGGTCGCCACGGACCGCCTCGGCGCCGTTGGCGGCGACCGTCGCCGCTGCCGCGTCGCTGCGTGCGAGCGCGCGCACGCGCCAGCCGTCGGCGACCAACCGCCGCACCAGCGCACCTCCGATGAACCCCGATCCCCCTGTCACGAACGCGGCTCTGGGCATGGGCCGAGGGTATTAGCCGAGCGCTTCGGCGATGCGATCGGCGTCGAGCGCGCCGGGCCGGACGATCGTCCACGAGCCGCCGTCCTCGTAGTGCTGCAGGTCGATCACGGTGCTGGCCAGGCCCGGCAGCGGGCCGCCGTCGAGCAGCTGGTCGACGCCGTCGCGGATCGAATCGGCGACGTCGGCCAGGGACTGCGCGTCGCCCGTGCCGGACAGGTTGGCGCTGGTCTGCAGCACGGGAACGCGGACGGTCTCCAGCGCTGCGAGCGCGGGCGGCAACGCCGGAACGCGCAGGCCCAGCGAGCCCTCCGGGCCGCCGGCGAGCGGGAAGCGCTGCTGCGGATTGGGCAGCAGCAGGGTGACCGGCCCGGGCAGGATCTCGTCGAGCGCTGCGGCGGTGCGCGGTCCGAGTTCGGGCACGGCATCGAGCGCGTGCTCGAGCTGGAAGAACATGACTGCCGCGGGCGTCGTCTGCGGGCGCCGCTTGAGCGCGTAGATCCGCTGGACCGCCGCGGAGTCCTGCGGATCGCAGGCCAGCCCGTAGACGGTGTCCGACGGGAAGACCGCGACGCCGCCCGCCGTGATGCAGCGCTCGAACATCGAAGCCTGCTCGACGCTGACGGCGGGCTGCGTCATCGCCGTCCCACCACGACGCGCTCGATGCCGGCGAGGTCGTTGTGGATCGCGGTCGTCCAGCCGGCCTCGTGCAGGAGGTCGGCGACCGCCGCCGCCTGGCCGGCTCCGACCTCGAGCGCGATCAGCGTGGCACCGGTTTCCGTTACCTGCGCGACCAGCCGACGGATCACGTCGAGGCCGTCGGCGCCGGCGAACAGCGCGCCGGCGGGCTCGTGATGGAGCACGTCGCGGGGCAGCGTGGCGCGGTCGCGCTCGGCGACGTACGGCGGGTTGGAGAGGATCGCGTCGCACGGGCCGTCGATGCCGTCCAGCAGGTCGGCGCAGATGAACTCCACGTCGAGGCCGAGCCGGTCACGGTTGGCGCGCGCGACGGCGAGCGCGTCCGCCGACACGTCGGTCGCGGTCAGCTGCAGGTCCGGGCGCTCGTGCTTCAGCGCCAGCGCGATCGCGCCGCTTCCGGTCCCGACATCGACCACCCGGGAGGCCGCGGGCAGCTCCAGCCCGACCTCGACCAGCAGCTCGGTCTCCGGCCGCGGCACGAGCACGCGTCGATCGACCTCCAGCTCGATGTGGCGAAAGCCCTTCGTGCCCAGCAGGTAGGCGACCGGCTCGCGCAGCACCGAGCGGCGGCGGACGAGGTCCTGGAAGCGCTGAACGGCGTCGCCGGTCACCTCGCGGCTGGCGTCCACGATCAGCGCCGTGCGGTCGGTCTGGAGCGCATGGGCGAGCAGCAGCTCCGCGTCCAGCCGCGCGGTTTCACTGCCGGACGCGCCGATCGCGGTGACCGCCCCGTCGAGCGCTTCGCGGACGCTGACTCCCGTGAACGCGGCCATCAGGACCGCTGCGCGGCCTGCGCTTCGAGACGGATGCGCTTCTCGTCGGCCTCGAGCGCGACCGTGAAGTCGTCGAGCTCGCCCTCAAGCACGGCGTCGAGGTCGTGGACGGTGACCTTCACGCGATGGTCGGTCACGCGCCGCTCCGGGAAGTTGTAGGTGCGAATCTTCTCGGCGCGATCGCCGGTGCCGACCTGGGCCTTGCGGTCGGCTGCGTGGGCCGCGCGCTGCTCGGCCAGTTCGCGATCGTAGAGCCGCGCGCGCAGCACGCGCAGCGCCTTCTCGCGGTTCTGCAGCTGGCTTTTCTCATCCTGCTTCGAGACGACGACGCCGGTCGGCTTGTGCGTGATCCGCACCGCCGAGTCGGTCGTGTTGACCGACTGGCCGCCGGGACCGGACGAGCGGTAGACGTCGATCTGCAGGTCACTCTGCCTGACCTCGATCTCGACGTCCTCGGCCTCGGGCAGCACGGCGACCGTGGCCGTGCTGGTGTGGATGCGTCCCTGCGACTCCGTCGCCGGGACGCGCTGCACGCGATGCGTCCCGCCCTCATATTTGAAGACCGAGTAGGCGCCGTCGCCCTTGATCGCAAACGTGTACTTGCCCTCGGACACGTCCATCGGCTCGGTGCTGAAGCCGCGGCGCTCCGCGTACTTCGTGAGCATCCTGTAGAGGTCGCCGGCCCAGAGGCCGCCCTCCTCGCCGCCGGCGCCGCCCTGAACCTCGACGATGACGTTCTTGTCGTCGTTGGGGTCGGTCTCGACCATCGCCAGGCGGATCTCCTCCTCGAGCTCCTCGATCCGCCGGCGCGCGGTCGCGAGCATCTCGCGGACCTCGGGGTCCTCGTCCTCTGCGAGCAGCTCCTGGGCGCCGGCCGCGTCGTCGGTCGCCCGGCGCCACTGCTCGCCGAGCTTGGCGGCGGGATCCAGGCGGCGGTACTCGCGACCGGCTTCGGCGTACTTGAGGCGGTCACCGATCACCGCCGGATCGGTGATCTGGCGTGAGACCTCGGCGAAGCGGGCTTCGATCTGCTGCACGAGTGACTCGATCACGGGACGACGAGGGTACCCCCGGCGCGGACGACGGCGCGTGGCCCCGGCGGCGCTCGTCCGCGAGACTGCGGGGATGATCGTCGACGCGTGGGCCCAGCATCCGACCGAGCGCTTCTTCGCCGAGCCGATGTTCGCCTCGCTGCTGCGCTGGACCGGGCAGCAACCGCCGCAGGACGAGATCCCGATCGAGTTCACGCTGGCGGCGATGGACGCGGCCGGCGTCGACCACGCGACGCTCAGCGCCTGGCACGGTCCGGGCGGCGCGCTGATCAGCAACGACGAGGTGGCCGGCTGGGTCGCCGCGCAC
Source organism: Solirubrobacterales bacterium (assembly GCA_038224135.1). Lineage (GTDB taxonomy): Bacteria > Actinomycetota > Thermoleophilia > Solirubrobacterales > Solirubrobacteraceae > F1-60-MAGs163. The sequence goes on along the minus strand of JBBRFO010000044.1, from coordinate 5,124 downwards.
CCCTCACGCTTCAGCGGGCTCGCGTCCGTCGATCTGCGTGACCCGATGGGCGCGGTTCGCGAGCTGCGCCGCTGCGTCGCGGAGCTTGGCTTCAAAGGCCTACGGATGCTGCCGTGGCTGTGGGAGCTGCCGCCGACCGACCGGCGCTTCTACCCGCTGTATGCGGCGTGCGTCGAGCTCGAGGTGCCGTTCTGCACCCAGGTCGGTCACACCGGCCCGCTGCGGTCGTCCGACGTCGGCCGGCCGATCCCGTACATCGACGACATCGCGATCGACTTCCCCGAGCTGACGATCGTCTGCGGCCACATCGGCTATCCATGGACGGAGGAGATGGTGGCCGTCGCCCGCAAGCACCCGGGCGTCGTGATCGATACGTCCGCCTACACCGTCCGGCGTTACCCACCAGAGCTTGTCCGGTACCTCAAGGCCGACGGCGCGTCGAAGGTGCTGTTCGGCAGCAACCACCCGATGATCGCGCCGGCGCGGGCGCTCGAAGGGCTCGACGAGCTCGGGTTGGACGCGGCGACGCGCGAGGCGTTCCTGCGCGGCAACGCGCAGCGCGTGTTCGGCCTCGCTGGCTGACGCTCGGGGCGATTGTGCCCCGACACGCGCGGTTCGTGCGGCGCCCGCAACGAGGGACGCACCAACGCGTGCCAAGCGCCCGTTCCTCGCCCCTCGCCCGCCAGTTTCACTCGGTATGCGAGTGAAACTGGCTGCTGAACGTGCGATCGCGGAGATCGCGGCGCGCCAGCACGGACTGATCACGATCCGGCAGCTGCTGGGTCTCGGCTTCGACGACGCGGCGATCGCCCGCCGCGTCGCCTCCGGGCGGCTGCACAGGGTGCACCGCGGCGTCTACGCGGTCGGCCATCTCGCGCTGACGCCGAGCGCCCGTCGGCTCGCCGCGGTGCTCGCGGTCAGTGACCAGGCGCTCGCGAGCCACATCACCGCCGCCGCGATCTGGGAGATCAGGCTGACATCGTCCCCGCGGTTTCACGTCACGACGACCGGGCGCCAGCGCAGCCGCGGAGCGATCCGCGTCTACGAGCGGGCGCTCCAGGCCGACGACCGCAGCCTCCGCGACGGCATCCCGGTCACGTCGCTCGCGCGCACGCTCGTCGACCTCGGCGACGTCGTCGCGGCGTCCCAGGTCCGCAACGCGTTCGTGCGCGCCGAGCAGCACCGCCTGATCGACATGACCGCCATCGCCGCCTGCCTCCAGCGGACCGGCCGCACCCGCGGCGCCACGCATCTGCGCGAGGTGCTCCGCGTCTACGACCCGCGCTGGGAGCAGACGCGATCGTCACTCGAGCTCGCGCTGCTCGACGCGACGACAGCGGCAGGCCTGCCCGCACCGGAGATCAATGCCTGGATCGAAGATCGCTTCCTTGTCGATGCCCTCTGGCGCAGCCAGCGGCTGATCGTCGAGGTCGACAGTCGCCGCTACCACGACATCTCCAGCGCCCGCCGCAACGACGCCCGCCGCGACCACACGCTCAAGAGCCTCGGCTACGGCGTGCTACGGGTGACCGACGAGGAGCTTGCGGCGCGGCCCGAAGCAACCGCGAGACGCATCAGCCACAAGCTGAACGCGCGCTCGCCCTGATTACGAACGCCGGCGACTCAGGTCGCCGTGGGCCACGGAGCAGGGACGTCAGGCGGCGATCTCGACGCCGACCAGGTCCGCCGCTGACGGATCCTCAGTCGCCAGCACCGATTCCATCGCCGCAATCGCCACAGCCAACTGCGAAAAGTCTGGCTCCCGCGTGGTCAGCTTCTGCAGCTGCAGCCCGGGCCACATCACCCGCTGCACCCAGCGCTTGCCGCGATGCTTGCCGGCGAGCTTGATCAGCTCGAACGAGATGCCGGCGATCAGCGGGACGCCGACGATGCGCGAGGTGATCAGCGCCCACCAGGGCAGCAGCCCCAGCGGCGAGAAGACGAAGATCGCGACGATCATCACGACGAGCAGGAAGCTCGTGCCACAACGTGGATGCAGGCGCGAGAAGCGCTGCGCGTTCTCCGGCGTCAGCTCGAGTTCCGCCTCGTAGCAGGAGATCGTCTTGTGCTCCGCGCCGTGGTACTCGAAGACCCGGCGCAGGTCGCGCATGCGGGAGATCAATACGAGATAGCCGAGGAAGATCGCGGTCCGCAGGACGCCCTCGACGATCCAGAAGACGACCGCCGACCCGAGCTGATCCTTGACGAGGTTGGTCAGCGTCACCGGGACGATGAAGAACAGGCCGACCGACAGCGCCAGCGAGATGATGATCGTCAGCGTCCAGAGCCAGCCGCTGATCTCCTCCTCCTCGTCGAGCACCTGCGCGTTGGCCGCGATGCCGAGCGCCTTGAAGCCGATCGCCAGCGATCCGCCGAGCGCGACCACGCCGCGGATGACCGGGAGCCGCAGCACACGGTGGCGCTTCATCGCGGAGTCGATCGGGAACTGCTCGACGTGGATCGGGCCGCGCGGCGGATCAGCGACGTCCAGGCGCTCGCCGCTCGCGTCCAGCTGGTCGGGCGCCGGCTTGCGGACGGCGACGGCCCACGTGCCGACGCCGCGCATCATCACGCCTTCGAGGACCGCCTGGCCACCGACGGGCGCGTCACGCGTCGCGACCCAGAACGAATCGCTGGGGACGACCGATGCGGACTCGGGAGCGCGATCGGTCGTCGCCACGGCGATGAACTAGGCGCCGACGCCGTCGCGCTTGGCAGCGCGGCGACGGAACCGCTCGACGCGGCCGCCCGTGTCCACGAGCTTCTGCTTGCCGGTGTAGAACGGGTGGCAGTTGGAGCAGATCTCGACGTGGATCTCGGGCTCGACGGAGCGTGTGGTGAACTCGTTGCCGCAGGTACAGCGCACGTGCGACTCGACGTATGTGGGATGGATCTCGGTCTTCATAGCCTGGTTCAGTCTAGTAGGTCAGTCCGGGCGTTACAGGCCCTGAAAAACGCCGCCGCGCAGGCCGAAGGCCGCTCGTGCGGTCGCCTGCGAGCCGCCGCCCGAGGCGACACAGCGCCGCTCCAGCACGTTGTTGCGCTCGTCGATCTCGGTCAGTTCGGAAGCGGAATCGACGGTGAACCGCACGACCGACCCGGTCACGCAGCGCGGCGCCTGGAACGTGACGACGACGGTCGCCTTGCGATCGAGCGGGTCGATCCGCTGGGCCGGCTGCACGGTGCCGTTGACCTCGACCGTGACTGCGGAGGCCGCGGCGGGGCCAAGGCCCTTGTTCTTCACGGTGACGCGGTAGACGACGAGGTCGCTGCGCGTGCCGAGGACGATCGCCGGCGTGGTCGGCGTCAGGTCGGGACGGGTGTCGGGCTGCGCGCACGGCGCCGTCACGCGCTTGGCGACGCGGACGACGGCGCCCTTCTCGTCCAGCCAGCGGAAGCGCACGACCGCGCGGTAGGCACCGCCGACGGCCAGGCCCTTGACCTTCTTAGTGACGACGAATCCAGGGCGCCCGGGCTGCGACTGCTCCCAGCGGTCGAAGCTCGGCACACCGTCGACCGGCAACCATGGACGATCGGCGCCGCGCTGCTGGAGTTCGAACCGCATGGCCATCCGCGCGCCCGCCGCACTGCGGGGCTGGGCCGGCATCGACGCGGCAAAGGCGACCGGACCGGCGTTCGCGCCGGGCACCGGGCACTTGGTCAGCTGTGCGCCGAGGACGACGGCGGTGGCGGGCTTGGCGGTGCGCGCGGCGGCTCCGAGCGGCGCCGCCAGCAGGCCCACGACCACAAGGATCAGGATCGGTCGAAGCATCATCTCAGTCCTGGAACACATCAGCCGCCGAATCGTTGCGCACATGTCGGCGGCCGCTGGACGATTCGTGCACCGGCGCCGTGATCAGGTGATCTGGTAGAGCGGTCCGTCGCCGCCCTCGGGGGTCGTCAGGCGACCGCCCTTGGCCGTGATCGCGCCGCACTGCACGCAGTTGGTGTAGTTGACGACGACGTCGACATCGCCTGTCGCGGGTGCGTCATCCGGGATCTCGTAGACCCCGGCTGGGCACATCCACTTCCACGTCTCGGCGACCTCGCGTGGGACGCGCTTCTGCACGCGGATGTGGTTCGGCGCATCATCGCGCGTCGCGTTGCCGGTGATGAAGACGCTGGACAGCTTGTCGAACGTGTACTTGCCGTCGGGCTTGGGGTACTTCTCGTGCGTCTTGCCGATGAACATCGGCTTGTCGTCGTTGCGATGCCAGGCCCAGCGACCGCCCGGGAACCTGCCCTTCGTGGCGATCATCAGGTTGACCAGCGGACCGCCCGCGACGAAGCCCTTCTGGAACGGCTGGCGCGTGTTGCGAACCTCGTACAGCTCCTTGCCGATCGACGAGTCCTCGACGGTCTGCTCGTAGCTCTCGAAGTTCGTCGAGCCGCCCTTGAGCGACGCGTAGATCGCCTCGGCGGCGAGCATGCCGGAGGCGATGCAGTGGTGCACGCCCTTCAGCGAGACCGTGTCGACCATGCCGGCGGAGTCGCCGACCAGCAGCGCGCCGGGCATCGTCAGCTTCGGCATCGACCAGTAGCCGCCGGCCGGCAGCGCCTTGGCGCCCCAGGCGACGCGCTCGCCGCCCTCGAGGATCTTGCGAACGAGCGGGTGCGTCTTGAACAGCTGCAGCAGGTCGTGGGCCGAGGTCGTCGCGTCGGCGTACTCGAGGTCGATCACGAAGCCGATCGAGACGAGGTCCTCGCCGGTCTTCTCGTCCTTCATCGGGTAGATCCACGTGCCGCCGATCTGGCCGTACTTCGGCGCGATGCTGAGCGGCCACGGACCGATCGTGTGGATCAGGCGGTCGAGCGGCTTGGCGACCTTCCAGACCTCCTTGACGCCGAGCTCCCAGACCTGCGGCTCGCGGCCCTCGGCCAGGTCGAATTCGCGGATCGCGGCGCCGGTCAGGTGGCCCCAGCAGCCCTCGGCCAGGACGGTCGCCTGCGCGACGACGTCGGCGCCGGGCTCGAAGTTGCCGAGCTCCTGGCCCTCACGCCCGCGGCCCTTGTCGCCGGAGCGCACGCCGACGACGCGGCCCTCGTCGACGACGAGCTGCGTCGCGGACGTCTCGGTGAGGATGTAGGCGCCCGCCTCCTCGGCGATCCGCTGCTGGAAGCGCG
>JBBRFO010000043.1:0-20704 GCA_038224135.1 Solirubrobacterales bacterium | reverse complement strand
CGGCGAGCGCCAGCGGGTCATCGCCGAGCGCCTCGTCGAGCGCCCAGAGCAGCCGCTCGGCCGCGGCGAACTCGAGGTCGCCCTGCGCGGCGAGCACGGCGATCGGGCGCCCATCCTCGGCCGGCTCGATCGCCGTGTCGTAGACGACCGGGGCCGTGCGGCCCGGGTGATGCATCAGGTGCAGGTCGAAGCGGTCGGCCAGCTCGCGCGCGACGGCGATCCCGCGGACCGTGTTGCCGCGCTCGTCCAGCCGCGGACTGAAGACACCGATGCCGAACTCCGCCGGGCTGGCGGCGATCAGACCGCCGGCGACACCGCTCTTGGCCGGCAGGCCGATCCGCAACAGCCACTCGCCGGAGAAGTCGTACATCCCGCTCGTCGCCATCACGGCCAGCGTCCGCGCCGCGACGTCCTCGCTGACGACCGCCATCCCGGTGACCGGGTTGACGCCGCCGTTGGCGAGCGTCGCCGACATCACCCCGAGGTCGGCCGCGGTGACGGCGACCGCGCACTGCCGGCAGTAGGCCTCGATCGTCTCCTCGACGTCGGCCTGCAGCGCGCCGGCGCTGTCCATCAGGAGGGCGATCACCCGGTTGCGGCTTGCCGTGGCGAGTTCCGAGGCGGCGACGTCTTCGTCGACGCTCAGCGAACGCCCGGCGAAGGCAGACAAGGTCGACAGGATCCGCACGCAGCGCTCCTCGCGCCCCGATGCCCGGACCAGCGAGGTCGTCAGCATCGCCCCGGCGTTGATCATCGGATTCGCCGGTCGGCCGCTGACCGGGTCCAGGCTGATCGCGTCGAACGCCGCCCCGCTCGGCTCGACGCCGACGCGCTCCAGCACCGCCTCGACGCCGTGATCGGCCAGCGCCAGCGCGTACACGAACGGCTTGGAGATCGACTGGATCGTGAACTCGACCTGTGCGTCGCCGGCGGTGTAGACGTGGCCGTCCATGCTCACCAGCGACAGGCCGAACCACTCGGGGTCGGCGTGGGTCAGGGGCTCGATGTAGTCGGCCAGCGCGCCGGAGCGATTGGGTGCGACGTGATCGAGGACGTCGTTCAGGCCGGAGCTGACCGGTCCGACGCGTGGTACGCCCACGGATGTCACGTCGTCGGCTGCGGCCGGTTGCGGGACCGCGTCGCCGTCCCACTCGATCGTGTCGAGCAGGCCACCGCTGCTGGCCGTGCCACCGCGTCGATGCTCATGCGGCATCGCCGGCCGCAGCGAAGGCCTTGGCGTAGCGACCGAAGAAGTCGGCCTCCGCCACGATCGCCCGCTCGAACTCGTCCAGCAGGACACGCTCGTTGGGACCGTGGATGTTGGCGTAGCCGTCCGTCGTACCGACGAGCAGCGCCTCGGCGTCCGGCAGTGCGCCGGACAGCGCGCTGACGATCGGGATCGACCCGCCGCTGCCGGCCTGCATCACCTCGGCGCCCCAGGCTGCCGACCACGCCTCGCGCGCCGCCGCGTAGGCGATGCCATCGGTCTTCGCGGCGAACCCGTCGCCGGTGGGACCAGGCTGCACGTCGATCTCGATGCCGAACGGCCGGACCGCGCGGAGGTGCGCGATCACGGCGGCCTGCGCCTCCGTGGCGTCCTGTTCGGGGTGGACGCGCACATTCAGGACCGCGCGGGCGTGGGGCGACACGGCGTTGACGGCGCCGGCGACCGACGGGACGTCGATGCCGACGACGGTGATCGCCGGACCTGACCAGATCCGCGATCCCAGCCCGCCGGTGCCGATCAGCGGCACGCCGTCGAGCACCGTGCCGAGGTCGCGGAACTGCTCCTCGGCCTGGGCCGGCCCGTCCCACTCGTTGCGCCGCAGTCAGGCGACGGCGACGTCGCCGTGCTCGTCGTGGAGCGTCGCGATCGCGCGCAGCAGCGCCAGCAGCGAATCGGGCGCGGCGCCGCCGTACATGCCGCTGTGCTGGCGCGAGGCGAGCGTGCGGACCTCGAGCGTGACGTTGCCCATCCCGCGCAGCGCCGTGGTCAGCGTCGGGACTCCCGGCGTGATGTTGCCCGAGTCGCCGATGATCAGCGCGTCGGCACGGAACAGGTCGGGATGGGTACGCGCGTAGCTCGTCAGCGCGCCGCTGCCGACCTCCTCGTGCCCCTCGATGCAGATGCGGATGCCGACCGGCGGCCGTCCACCCCAGGCGCGCAGCGCGCCGACGTGGGCGACGACGTTCGACTTCGTATCCGCGGCGCCGCGGGCGTAGATCGCCCCGTCGCGCTCGGTCGGCTCGAACGGCGGCGAGTCCCATTGCGACGCGTCGCCCGCGGGAACGACGTCGTAGTGGCTGTAGAGCAAAACGGTCGGCGCGCCGGGCGGCGCGGGGATCTCGCCGATGACGACCGGCGCGGTGTCCGGCAGGTCCAGTCGCCCGACTTCCACCCCGGCGTCGGCGAACAGCCCGGCGACCATGTCGTGCGCCGCGAGCAGGTCGGCGCCGATCTGGCCCGGGACCGACACGGACGGGATCCGCACGAGCGCGTCCAGATCGGCCCGCAGGCCCGGGAACAGTTCGCGCACCTTCGTCGTCACGTCGTCCATCGGTTCTCCCGCGCCCGGCCGTCTCGCGTCGCGCATGCGCACGTCATCGTATGCGCGGCGCCGGTGGGCTCCGTTTCAGCCCGACTTGGAGCCTGTGATCGCCAGGTACTCGCCGTTGAACGCGATCCGCCCGTCGGCTTCGATCGTGCTCTCGCGCGTGAAGAACTCCAGCAGGTCGTCGTGCAGTGCCTGGCGGCCGGCGTCGTCGGCCTGCGCCGCCCGCGCCATGACCACAGGCCCGAACTTCGTCTCGTATTCGCTGACGGCCGCCTCGGGCGACGCGAACCGGAAGTCGATGCTCGTCAGGTCGAACTCTGGCGTGACGCCGGTGCCGGCGAACAGCGCGGACACGTGGTCGGGCACACCCCACAGCGGGGGCGGGCGGAACCACTCCGGCGGCGGCGGCAGATGTGCCGCGGTGGTGCGAAGGAAACCGCCGACGCCGCCCGCCGGCGTCCAGCAACACACGCCGATGCGACCGCCGGGCTTCAGCACGCGAGCGATCTCCGCGGCGGCGACCTCGTGCCGCGGCGCGAACATGCAGCCGAACGTCGACAGGACGACGTCGAACGTCGCGTCCGGCCATGGCAGTGCTTCGGCGTCCCCGAGCAAGAAGTCGACCTTCAGGCCCTCGGCAGCCGCATTCGCGCGCGCCTCCTCGAGCAGCCCCGGGGCGATGTCCAGCCCGTGTGCCTGGGCGCCGCGGCGCGCTGCCGGCAGCGTCGTGGTGCCGGTCCCGCAGGCGACGTCGAGCACGGCCTCGCCGTGGGCGACGGCGACCCGGTCGACGATGTCGTCACCGACCGCCGCGATGAGCTTCGCGATCGCACCGAAGTCGCCGGAGTCCCACGTCTGGCGGGCTCGGTCCTTGGCAGCGGTGTACTCGTCCTCGCTGGTCACAGCGGTGACTCCTTCGTGGTCTCGCAGTCCCCGGCATCCGTGACCACCAGCACCTTCGAGGCGGCGCGGTGGAGATCGACGGGACGCTGTACGCCTGGTACGACGAGGTCCTGAGCATGAAGAGCGCTGCAGACCGCGACGAGGACGCGTGCGACATCGCCGCCCTCAAGCCGGCGCGAGGAGAGTGAGCGCGAATCATCGGGGCGGCCGGGTTCGAACCGGCGAACCTCCGCGTCCCAAACGCGGCGCTCTACCAGGCTGAGCTACGCCCCGAGCGACTCACTGTACGCATCGCCACCGCTGGCACCGCACCCACCGAGCCGAGACCGATCATCTAGCGTCCCGCCCATGGCCCACGTCCACCCGCTCCGCGCCCTGCACTACGACCTCGACGTCGTCGAGTCGCTCGATGCCGTCTGCTCGCCGCCGTACGACGTGATCGATCCCGAGCAGCGCGCCGCCCTGGCCGCGCGCTCGCCGTACAACGTCGTCCGCATCGATCTGCCCGAGCCGTCCGAGCCCGGCGGCGATCCGTACGCCAGCGCCGCGGAGCAGTTCGCCGCCTGGCGCGAAGCCGGCGTCGTCGTCCGCGACGAGGAGCCCGCGTTCTGGGCGCTGAGCCAGACCTACGCCGGCCCGGACGGCGTGCCCCGCACGCGCAACGGCTTCCTCGCGCGCGTGCGCGTCGAGGACTACGGGCCCGGAACGATCCGCCCGCACGAGCGCACGCATCCGGGGCCCAAGGAGGACCGGCTGCGGCTGACTCGCGCGACACAGGCGAACCTGTCGCCGATCTTCTCGCTGTTCTCCGATCCTCAGGGCGACGCCTGGGCGGCGCTCGCCCCGTTCACCGACGAGCCGCCGTACGCGGCGCAGACCGACGCCGACGGCACCGTCAATCGTCTCTGGCGCGTCGTCGATCCCGAGGCGATCGGCGATGTCCACGACGCGCTTGCGGAGGTCGAGCTGCTGATCGCCGACGGCCACCATCGCTACGAGACCGCGCGCGTCTACGCCGACGAGATCGGCGGCGAGGGCGAGCACCGCTACGTGCTGATGCACCTCGTCGCGCTCGAGGATCCGGGACTGATGGTCTTCCCCACACATCGGCTGATCAGTGGCCTGCGCGACGACCCGGTTCGCCAGGAGGCGCTGGCCGCGACCCTGCGTGAGTGCTTCGACATCATCGAACTGATGAGCACCGACGAGCTGCCGCCGCCGCAGGCGGACGGACCGCTGCAGCTCGGCTACATCGACGCGCACACGAACAAGCCGTTCCGGCTGACGCTCAAGGACCAGGCGATCGCCGACCGGGCGCTGGCCGACTTCCCCGAGCCCTACCGCCGGCTCGACACGGCGATCGTCGAGGCGCTGATCCTGCAGGGTCCACTGGGCCTGAGCGCGGACGACATCTCGCACTTCCGCGGACTCGGGTACTCGCGCAGCGACGCCGAAGCACTCGAGCTGGTGACGAGCGGGGAGTTCGACGCGGCCTTCTTCCTCCCCGGAGCGTCGGTCGACCAGATCGGCGAGATCGCGGCCGCGGGCGTGAACATGCCGCCCAAGTCGACCTTCTTCACGCCAAAGGTCCCAACCGGACTCCTTTTCAACGCCTTGGCATAATCGATGCCATGAAGGCCACCGTCATCCGCGAGAGCGGCCATCGCCACACCGTCCGGATCCGCAACCACGAGTTGACGCTCGACGAGCCGACCGAGCTGGGCGGCACCGACGCCGGCCCCGCCCCGCTCGAACTGCTCGCCGCCAGCCTCGCCGGCTGCGTCGCCGTGACGATCGAGATGTACGCCGCCCGGAAGGGCTGGGATCTGGGCCGCGTCGAGATCGGCTGCGACTTCACCGCTCCCGAGCGCGGCTGCCCGACGAAGTTCGAGCTCGTCTACCGCCTGTCGGACGCGCTGACCGAGGAGCAGGTCGAGCGTCTGACCGCGATCGCCTCCAAGTGTCCGGTGCACCGCACGCTCGAGGGCGAGGTCATGTTCCTCGAGCGGGTCGAGCGCGTCGCCCTCACCGCCTGAGACGCAGGTGTCACGCGCCGACCTCGCCGCGCGCATCGCTCCCGTTCTGCTCGAGCCGGTTGCCGCGGCAGCGATCAAGGTTCACGGCCGCACCAACGCCGCGGTGCTCGTCCCGCTGTTCGCGCCCGACGGCGACGAGCTGCACGTCGTCCTGACCCGCCGCCGATCCGACCTGCGCCGGCACGCAGGCGAGATCTCGTTCCCCGGCGGCCGGCAGGACGCGGGCGACGACGACCTGCGCGCGACGGCGCTGCGCGAGGCACGTGAGGAGATCGGACTGCCCGCGGCCGCGGTCGACCTGATCGGCGCGCTGCAGCCAACGCCGACGATCGCGACGAACTACGCGGTCTATCCGTTCGTCGGCCTGATCGAGCCCGGCCACGCCTGGACGCCCTCAGAGCTGGAGGTCGACGAGGTCCTCGAGTTGCCGCTCGCCGACCTGCGCGCCGGCTACGCCCGCCGGCGGCTCACCCGCCGAGGCGTCCCGTTCCGGACCGACACGTTCGTCGTCGACGATCACCTGGTCTGGGGTGCGACGGCACGGATCCTGACGGATCTGTTCGAGCGCTTGGACGCTGTCGGAGGCCGCAGGGAGTAGTTGGTCGCGGGTGCCGCGGGGTGTCGTTGCCGGGGGCGGAATTCCGCCGCGCGGAATTTCGGAGTTCCCCGGACAACGCACCCCGCGCACCCCCACGCCCACAGAACCGGCGGACCGCCGCCAGCCTCAAGTCAACCTCTCCCAACCAGCTACAAGTCCCGGCGCTGACGCCACACAACAAGCGCCCGCCCTCCGCGCCACCGGCGACCGCGCCCCACACGGCCAGCCCGGACAAGCGCATCACCGAAGCGGCCACCACCACCCGAGCGAGAGATCGTGGATGCCTGGCGTGGCATGCGGGACCGGGATGGTGCTCTGCACAGACCGGTCCCGCAGGGCGCGTCAGGCGCCACGAGATCCGCGAAGCGGCCCACCCACGCGGCGCGGCCCGGCGAGCAGCAGCCCGATCGCACGTTCGATGTCGCCCAGCCACGCCTCCCGATCACCCCGCGGATCAGCGAGCACGACGTCGAACGGGATCTCGTTGGTCTCTTGCGCATGCTCCACCTCCGCCCTCCCAGCGGCGAGAACGTCGGGCGCGAGCGTCCCGGCGGCCTCGTACACCACCCCCCGCACGGTCGTATCCGTGGTCTTCTCCAGCATCATCCGCAACCTCGACCCGTGCAGCGCGGCGACCTTCTCCGCATCCCCCGTTGCCGTCCCGAGCAGCCACAACACCAGCGTCACGTTCTCCAGTGCGTATCGCAGCGTCCCGATCACGTCGGGCGTGCCGATCCAGCACTCGCCGCCGGCCGCCTCGATCTCGGCACGCCGCACCTCGGTCCGCGTGACGACGCGAACGGCATGCCCATCCGCGGCGAGGCGCCGCGTCAGGTCGAGCCCGCGGCAGCCGCCGCCGACCAGCAGGACTCTCACGCGCCGGGACCGAGGATCTGGCGTTCGAGCTCCTCGCGCGTCAGCGGCTCGAGCCCCTTGTGCGCGCGGCGCTCGTTCTTCAGCGCCAGCATCTGCGCGATGTCCTCCTCGACCAACGCGTCGTCGGCGCGGCGCACCTGCTCGCGCTGGTCCTCGGCGATCTCCTCGCGCAGCCCGGCCTCGGTCAGTTCCGGCGCACCCCGGGCGCGTCGCCGCGCATTGACGGCCTCCTGCATCTGGGCCAGGTCGTCGATCTCGTTCTGATATTCCAGCTCGGCCGACCGCGTCGGGCGCCAGTCGACCTGGTCGGCGCCGGATCCGGGATAGAACACGCCCAGCCCGATCACGCCGAGGAAGAACACGGCCGCAAGCCCGATCATGACCGCGACGAAGGGGTCCACACGCCCGAGTCTACGGGCGCTGCGGTAGCGTCGCGCGACGGATGGCCGAGCCCGCACCCACGCCACCCCCCGACCTCGTCAGTCCCGTCGCGATCACGGCCTGGCACTGGAACGCCGGGCGCCTGGCCTACCCGGTGACGCCCGCCGGCGAGCCCGTCTGGCCGCCGCGGGCCGTCGCCCCCGGCACCGGCGCCCCGCTGACGTGGCTGCTCAGCGGCGGGCGCGGGACGGTCTACGCGACGACGGCACTCCACGCACGCGACGAAGATCCGCGCAGCATCGCCCTGATCGACCTCGACGAGGGCCCGCGGATGATGAGCCGTGTCGAGGGGATCCCGCCGGGCGACGTCGCGATCGGGCTGCGCGTCGCGCTGCGGTTCACCGATCCCGACCCCGACGGCGTGCGGATTCCCGTGTTCGTCCCGGAGCGCGACGCATGAGCCTCCGCGCACGCGTCGCGATCACCGGTGCCGCCGAGTCGGACCTCGGCGCCGCCCCGGCCGGGACGCGGCCCGTCGACCTGATGGCCCAGGCGAGCCTTCGCGCGCTGGCCGACTGCGGCCTGACGCCCGCCGATGTCGACGGCGTCTTCGCCGCGACGACGCAGCTGCCGATGGCGCCACTGAACCTCGCGACCGAGCTCGGCATTCGGTCGCGGTACACCGACGCGACCAACGTCGGTGGCTCGTCGTTCATGCTCCACGTCGCCCACGCGCGCGCCGCGATCGTCGCCGGCGCGTGCGAGGTGGCGTTGATCGCCTACGGGTCGACGCAGCGGCTGATCGGCCGCGCCGCCGCGTCGGTCCAGGAGGTCGACCCGTGGGAGGCGCCGTTTCGGCCCGCGCTTCCGGTCACCGCCTACGCGCTCGCCGCCGCCCGCCACATGCACGAGTTCGGCACCACGCGCGAGCAGCTCGCGCAGGTCGCCGTCAGCGCGCGAGCCTGGGCGACGCGCAACCCGCTCGCGTTCAGCCGCGAGCCGCTGAGCGTCGCCGAGGTGCTCGCCTCGCGGCCCGTCGCCGACCCGCTGACCGTCCGCGACTGCTGCCTGGTGACCGACGGCGGCGGCGCGATCGTCGTCACCTCGGCCGAGCGCGCCGCGGCGCTCCCCCGCCCGCCCGTGCTCGTCCTCGGTGCCGGCGATGCCCACCGCCACCGCCACATCACCGCGATGGGAGACCTGACGACGACGGCCGCCGTCGAATCCGGGGCGCGGGCGTTCTCCGAGGCGGGCCTGACGCCCGCCGACGTCGACGTCGCACAGCTCTACGACGCGTTCACGATCACGCCGATCCTGTTCCTCGAGGACCTCGGCTTCTGCACCAAGGGCGAGGGCGGCGCGTTCGTCGAGGGCGGCCGCATCGCCCCCGGAGGTGCCTTCCCGCTGAACACCAACGGCGGTGGTCTGTCCTACACGCACCCCGGGATGTATGGCCTCCACGCGATCATCGAAGCCGTCCGCCAGCTCCGCGGTGAGTGCGGCGATCGTCAGGTCCAGAACGCCCAGATCGCCCTCGCCCACGGCAACGGCGGCGTGCTCTCCAGCCAAGCCACCCTCATCCTCGGAACAGAACAGACCGCCTGACGAGCAGGAAACGAGCAGGCGCCCGCCCCCGGAACCACGAGCGACGGCGCCCGACAAGCCCAGCCCACCAGCGGCGACCGAGTCGGCACAGACCGAGGTCACACGGCGACACCTGCGCATGACGTCCGCGCGGCAAGCACCGGCACGCGAGAGCCCGGCACCCGTAGGGTCCCCAACCATGGATCTGAACCTCAGCGACGAGCAACACCTGATCAGGGAAACCGCCAAAGCCTTCGCCGACAACGAACTCATCCCGGTCGCGGACGCAAACTCCAAGAACCACCACTTCGACCTGGACCTGGTCGCCAAGATCGCCGCCCAGGGTTACCTCGGCGCGATCGTGCCGGCGGAGTACGGCGGCGCCGGACTCGACTACATGACCTACGGCCTGATCTGCGAGGAGATCGGCCGCGGCTGCTCGGGAATGCGCACCGTGGTCTCGGTCCAGACCTCGCTCGTCTGCTCGACGATCCTGAAGTGGGGCACCGAAGAGCAGAAGCAGCGCTACCTGCCGCTGCTGTGCAGCGGAGAGTGGCTCGGGTCATTCGGCCTGACCGAGCCGGGCGCCGGCTCCGGCGCCGCCAACCAGCGCACGCGCGCGGCGCTGCAGCCCGATGGCAGCTGGCGGATCAACGGCGCGAAGATGTGGATCTCGCTCGCCAATCACGCGCGTCTGTGCCTGATCTTCGCCCAGACCGACCCGGCGCTCGGCACCAAGGGCCTGGCGTGCTTCCTCGTCGAGACCGACCAGCCCGGCTTCCAGCCGACGCCGATCGACGGCAAGATGGGCCTCTGGGCGTCGGACACCGCCGAGATCGCGCTCGACGACGTCCACTGCCCGGCCGACGCGCTGCTCGGCGGCGTCGGTGACGGCTTCAAGGTCGCGATGAGCGCGCTCGACTCGGGCCGCTACTCGGTCGCTGCGGGCTCCGTCGGGCTCTGCCAGGCGGCGCTCGACGAGTCGATCCGCTACGCCCAGGAGCGGACCCAGTTCGATCGGCCGATCGCCGGCTTCCAGCTGGTCCAGGCGATGATCGCCGACATGGTCGTGCGGACGCAGGCGGCACGGATGCTCGTCTACCAGGCGGCGAGCGTGAAGGACGCCGGCAGGCCGAGCACGCTGGAGACGTCGATCGCCAAGTACTTCGCGACCGAGGCGGCCGTCTGGTGCGCCAACACCGCGATCCAGGTGCATGGCGGCGCCGGGTACAGCACCGACCACCCGGTCGAGCGGTTCTTCCGCGATGCGCGCGTGACGACGATCTACGAAGGCACCTCGCAGATCCAGCAGCTGATCATCGGCCGGCTCGTGACGGGCATCGACGCGCTGAAGCCGATGACGATCGACCCGACGGCGCCGTGATCATCGCCGTCGCCGGCGCCGGGACGATGGGCTCCGGCATCGCCCAGCTGGCCTGCTCCTCGGGCGCGACGACGCTGCTCTACGACGCACTCCCGGGAGCCGCCGAGCGCGGCGCCGAGCGGGTGATGGAGGGGCTCGAGGGCGCAAAGCTGCGCGGCAAGCTGACCGCCGCGCAGGTCGCCGACGCCTGGGGTCGCCTGACGGCCGTCGATGCGCTCGAAGGACTCGCGCCGGCCGATCTCGTGATCGAAGCGGCGCCGGAGTCGCTGGAGCTGAAGCTGGAGCTGTTCGGCGCGCTGACGCACGGCATCGTCGGCGACGACTGCATCCTGGCCTCGAACACATCGTCGATTCCGATCACCGCGATCGCCGCCGGTGTTCCGCACCCCGGGCGCGTCATCGGCATGCACTTCTTCAATCCCGCGCCGGTGATGAAGCTGATGGAGCTGATCGCCGGCCTGCAGAGCGGCGAGCGCGCGCTGGCGCTGGGCCGCCAGGTCGGCGAGGCGATGGGTCGCCACGTGATCGACGCCGCCGACGGACCGGGCTTCCTCGTCAACCGCTGCGGGCGGCCGTTCGGGCTCGAGGCGCTGCGAGCGCTGCAGGAACGGCTCGCCGACGTCGAGACGATCGACCGGATCGCGCGGCTCGGCGGCGGCTTCCGGATGGGGCCGTTCGAGCTGCAGGACCTCGTCGGCATCGACACGGGCTTTGCGGTCGCGCAGTCGTTCGACGAGCTGAGCTTCGGCGAGCCGCGCTGGCGCCCGTCGCCGCTGAGCGCGCGGATGGTCGCGTCCGGCCGGCTCGGGCGCAAGACCGGGCGGGGCTGGTATCGCTACGAGGACGGCACCATCGATCGCGTCCCGGATCCGCCGGCACCGGCTGTGGGCGCCGGCGACGGCGGCATCCTGGCGGTCGGCGACGGCCCAGGCGTGATCGCCGAGCAGCTGCGAGATCTCGCCGCGGGAGCCGGCTGGGACGTCCGCGGCGCCGGCGATCTCGCCGGCGAGATCCCCCACCTGGTGCTCGACTGCGGCGCCGACGCGGACGGCCCACTGGGCGGCGGCCCGGTCGCCGTCCTGTGCGCCGAGGGTTCGCTTGCGGCGCTCGACGGTGGCGGACCGGCCGCCGGATTCCACGCGGTCCCGCCGCTCGCACCCGGGGGACTGGTCGAGCTGACGCGGTCGAGCGGCACGAGCGACCTCGCGGCAGACCGCGCGGCGGAGGTCTTCGCAAGCCTCGGCCTGCACACCGCATGGGTCGGCGACGCACCCGGCCTCGTGCTCGGCCGCCTGATCGCGCAGCTCGTCAACGAGGCCGCCTTCGCCGCCGGCGAGGGCGTCGGCACGCCCGCTGACATCGACGCCGGGATGCAGCTCGGCCTCAACCATCCGCGCGGCCCGCTCGCCTGGGGGGACCTGATCGGGCTCGATCACGTCCTGGCGATCCTCGACGCGCTGCACCACGAGTTCGGCGACCCCGCCTACCGCGCGGCGCCGCTGCTGCGTCGCCTGGTGTCCGAGGGCCGGCTCGGCGCCCCGACCGGCTCCGGCTTCCATGGCCTGGCCTGACCTCACGCGCGGCCCCGCGCCGGCGTTGTATCCGCGGTGAGCCTGCCGCCGTTCCAGCGCTTCCTCGACGAGCACCGCACCGACGTGTGGCGTTTCCTGGCGGCGAGCGTCGGGGCCGATCACGCCGACGACTGTTTCCAGGAGACCTTCATCGCCGCTATGCGCGCCTACCCCCGGCTCCGGCCCGACTCCAATCTGCGCGGCTGGGTGCTGACGATCGCCAACCGCAAGGCGCTCGATCACCACCGCGCCCGCGCCCGCCGTGCGATCCCGATGGACAGCGTTCCCGAACCGGCGCCCGATCACGGCGGCGCCGACCGCGACGACGATGCCTGGGCGCTCGTGCGCGAACTGCCCACCCGCCAGCGCGCGGTGCTGACGCTGCGCTTCGCCGGCGACCTGAGCCACGCCGAGGTCGCCGCGGCCTTGGGCTGCAGCGAAGAGGCATCCCGCCAGGCGGCATCGGCCGGCCTGACACGACTGCGAGGAGCACTGCGCGCATGAGCCTGCTGACCCCACCGCCGGACCCGGGCGGCGCCGCCGAGCGGGCCGCCGCGCGTTTCGCCTCAGGCGCCCACGCCGACGTCCGCGTCGGCGAGCTGGATACGCCGGCCGGCCGGGTGCTCGCCGCGGTCACCGACCGCGGGCTCGTCCGCATCGCCTACCTCGACACGCACGGCGGTGCCGACGCCGTCGTCGACGATCTTGCCAGGCGCCTGTCCCCGCGGATCCTCGAGCAGCCGGCCGACCTCGACGCGCTGCGCCGTGAACTCGACGAGTACTTCACCGGCACGCGTCGCGCCTTCGACCTGCCGATCGACTGGTCGCTGGTGCCCGGCTTCGGCCGCCGCGTGCTGCGCGCGACCGCGCGGATCCCATACGGCGACCGGGCCACATACGGCGACGTCGCGGCGCTCGCGGGCTGCCCCGGCGGCGCCCGCGCGACCGGCAACGCGCTCGGCGCCAACCCGATCCCGATCGTCGTCCCCTGCCACCGCGTTGTCCGATCGGGCGGTGCGCTCGGCGGCTACACCGGCGGGATCGACCGCAAGCTGCTGCTGCTGGGCGTCGAGCGCGAGTCCGTTCAGCGCTGAACGCGCAGTCGCAGCGTGCGCACCACGCGACCCGCCGGACCGGCCGGACCGCTCGCGACGACCTTCACCCGCAGCGTCACGACCTTGTGCGCAGCACGCGCGGCGACGATCTTGCGCCGCGTGGCGCGCGACACGGTGACGCGGATGGTGCGCGTGACGCCGCCGCGCACGCGATAGATCCGCGTTCGCAGCCGCACGAGCACCCGTTGCGCCCTGCCCTTCCTCGCGATGATGCTGCCGCTGATCTTGACGCTGCAGGCGCGCGAGCAGCGGACGCGAAGCACCGGGCGGCGCAGCGACAGCTTGTGGCGCGGGCTGATCGTGAACGTCAGTCCCGCCGCGGGCATCGGCGTCGGCGTCGGCGTCACGACCGGCGGCTGCGGCGCCGTCGCGGTCCAGTCGAACCGCAGTGTCGCGCTCGAGCCCAGGTACGCATTGTCGCCGCTGGTCGCGCTCGCCGGGACGCCACCGTCGGGGAACGTGACGACGAAGCGATAGGTGTGCGCGACGCCGGCAGCAAAGCTGCCCAGATCGCGCAGCAGGACCGCCGACAGCGGGCCGGAGGCGATGGCGATCGGTGCCGACGGATCGCTCACATCGCTGACGTCGAGCAGCAGGCGGTCGGCCAGATGGCCGCCGTTGGGGCCGGGCACGTCGACCAGGCCGCCGGCCGCGAGCGTGAACGACCCGGCAAGATCACCGCTGTTGGTGATCGTGACCGATCCCTGCACCCGGTCGCCCGGCCGCATCGCCGCGGCGGTCAGGATCGCCGACCCGGCACGCGAGTTGGTCTGCGCCAGGACGCCGGCGGCGAACGTGTTCTGCGCCGCGGCGGCCATCCGCACGCGCCGCGGGGCCGACGCGGCCAGCGCCATGCCGATCGTCGTCAGCCCACACGCGAGGACGACGGCGAGCGTCCGCAGCAGCCGCATCAGTCGATCCCGTAGGCGACGTTGAGCCTGAACAGGTCGTCCTGTGAGCGGCCGCCGCCGGAGTTGCGCACGTAGAGTTTGATCGTCACGCCGTTGACCCTGGCGGCGGTGTTCAGCTCCGGCAGCGACACCGTGTCCGTCGCGAACGTCGTCGTCGCGTTGCACGACGGCGCCGCGGCGCTGAAGTGCGTCCCCAGCAGCGTCGCGCCGGAGTAGACCTCGATGTACGAGCACGTCGTCTGGCCGACTGCCGCCGATCGGTACGTGTGGACCAGCTGCACCGAGCTGACCGCGGCGGCGGCCGGAAGATACGCCGGGAACGTCGTCTTGAGGTAGCGGGTCGCCCCGAACACCGTGGGCCAGGCGCTGACGTTCTGATATCCGTTCAGGTCGCCGACAGAGATCTGCCACGGCGTCGTCGTCGGCGTTCCCGTGGCGGCGTCGACCGTGCTGGTCTCGTACAGCGTGAACGGCGCGACGCTCGTGCCACCGGTGATGATCGAGCGACCGACGAACAGCGCTCGCGAGCTCGTTTCGGTCGCGAAGACGCGGATCCGCAGATCGTTGGCGATGTCGGACGTCGTGACCTCCGGGATCGCCGTCGCCGTCAGCTGGATCGTCGTCGACGGCTCACACGCGACCGGGCTCGCGCTGCTGCCATGCGTACCGATGACCGCGCCGGTCGACCGCCTCAGGACCTCGACGTAGAAGCACGCCTCGTTGTTCGGGCTTTTCCGCGAGTCGGCGAAGTCGAACTCGAACGTCGCGCCGCTGACCGCGATGCCGGCCGGGAGCGGGTCGTTCATGTCGTAGGTCAGGTAGCGCGCGGTGCTCCAGGCGCTGCTCCAGTTGCCCGTCGTCGTCGTCGTGCTGCTGCTGAACGCCTCGGCGTCGGACACGTCCGTCTCCATGCCGCTGGAGCTGTCGCGCAGGTCCCAGGCCGACCACGACCGGGTCGCCGGGAACACCTGCTTGGCGGCGAACGCCGACGGATTGGCCGTCGTCGCGCTGAACGCCGCGCGGGTGCCGCCGATGGCGTGGCCGGCCGCGAGCACGATCAGGCACGCGAGCGCGACGAGGACGGCGGTCAGCGGACGCCGGTCAGCGCGCGGGCTCAACGCACACCTCCTCCGGACGCCGGCCCCAGATCCGCGTCAGCTCCAGCAGCGCCAGGATCAGCGCCGGGATCACGACGAGCGCGATGCGGCCCTCGGGCCGCCGCGTGAACGCGAGCGCGTAGCCGACCTTGGCAACGCGGTAGCGCACGCGCCCGAGCGAGCCGTCGGCCGCGATCGACCAGTGCTCGGTCGTCGTGTTGGCGTCGCCCTTGGTGACGACGCTCGCGCGGCCGCCGTGGACGCGGATGCTGCGCACGCGATGCGTGATCAGCCGCCCGCGCGTCTGCGGGTCGGGGAATGTGACGATGTCGCCGACCCGCACGTCGCGGACCACCACGCGCGCGTCGGCGACGACGTCGCCGGTGTGGATCCGCGGCTCCATGCTGCCCGACATCACGCTGTAGCTGCGCCCGCCGCCGGCGTACGGAGCCAGCACCGCGACCGCGAGGACAGCGACGACGCCGAGCGCGATCGACCCGAGTACGTTGAAAGCCAGGCGCATCACAGGTTCTGCGCCTCCCACGTGAACGCCGCCGTCGCCGACTTGCCCTGGGCGTTGTTGTCGTTGATCAGCGTCGTGTCGAGGCGATAGACGTGCGCCTCGCCGGTGGTCCAGGTCTCGGGCGTCGCCGTGACCGGGTCGACGATCCCCGCGGCGTAGGTCGCCGGGAACGTCGCCAGCGCGCCGGAGAACATGACCCCCGCGCCCTGACCGATGTAGTTCGTCGCGTCGGGCGTGAACCCGGCGCAGGAATTGAACGACGGCGTCGTCTGCGTGCCGCGGGTGACGGTCAGTGTCACGTACGGCCCGAGTGTCCCGCCGACGGCGCCGTACAGCCGCACGGCCGAGTCGAGCGAACCGCTGTAGGTGACCGTGATGCAGCCGCTGCTCGTCGTGCCCGGCGCTGCGGCGGCGAGCGACACGACCGCGGCGCCGGCGTCGTTGTCGCCGATCGCGACGGTGCCGGCGGCGAAGCTGTTGCTGTCCGACGTCGTCCTGCCGGAGAACGCGGCGAACGTCGCTGCGCCGATCGCGGCGCAGAGGACGCCGAGGACGAGCACGGTCCGCAGGATCTGGCGCGAGCGCGTCATCGCGGTCGCTCAGCAGTGTGAGTGCGGAAGATCAGCGCGACGTTGTCGGTGCGGCCCGCGGCGACGCGCTGATCGGCGGACCGCAGCCGCAGCGCGATGCGCAGCCGCCGGGACTGACCCGGCCGTATCGCGATTGGCGCGATGCCGCTGCCCAGCCCGCCGAGCGTTCCGGTGAACAGCGAGCGATCGCCCGAGCGTACGTCGACGCGCAGCAGATCGTCGAGGTCGCCGGTCGCCGATCGCACCCGCAGGTCGACGATCAGCGGGACGCCGGTCTGGTTGCGCAAGGCGAGTTCCCCGCGCGTGGCGGGAGCGCCGGCGATCAGTTGCGGCGCGCTGATGAAGGAGCCGCCCGGCGAGACGGCGAGCTCACCGGTGGGGACGGCGCTGACCACGATCCCGGCGGCGGCCTGACCGGACGGTGCCGAAATGTGCGCTCCGACCATCAGGCTGAGCGCCAGAGCGGCGCCGAGCACGAAGCCGGCGAAGCGGGCGGTGGAGGTGATCGACACGGAGGCGCAGAGGCCGGGCGGCGACGCGGGCGGGAGCCGTGGCTCCCACCCGCGCGCGAGGTCCGTCCTGTCGCAGTCCTACTGGTTCTGTGCTTCCCACGTGAAGTTGTGGGCAGCGACGGCCGCACCCTGAGCGGCGTTGCTGTTCTGCACGCTGACGCGCACGCGGTAGACGACGTTGTCCGTCGTGACCCACTTGGTCGCCGCGCCGGTGATGCCCGGGTAGTCGGTCAGCCCGGTCGCGAAGCTGTTGTAGGTCGTCGCGAATCCGGCGAGCGTGCCGTTGTAGATGTCACCGCTGGAATCGGCGGTGAAGCCGGTGCAGCTCGGGAACGTCGGCGAGGCGATCGTTCCCGGCGTGATCGTCAGGTTGATGTACTGGCCGGGGCCGGCGAGCGGGATGCTCGTCGTCGAGTACAGGCGCACATCGGAGTCGAGCGAGCCGGTGTAGGTGACCTTGATGCACTTGTCGGTGTTGACGGCCGGCTTCTGGTTGGTCACCTGGTAGAGAAAGCCGCCGGCGTCGTTGTCGCTGATCGCGACGGTGCCGGCGGCGAAGCTGTTGTTGTCGTTGGCGGTGGTCGCCGAGAACGCCGAGAAGGCGCCGAGGCCGACGATGGCGCCGAGGGCGCCGACGACGACGAGCGACAGCAGGATCTTGCGGGACGTCTTCATCTGGGACTGCTCCTTTGGGTGTGACGGACCTCGCCGTTGCAACCTGCAACGGCGCCTCGTGCCGATATCGGCCGTGCGCACCCCGTGCTTGAACGTGCGGGGGCGCCCGCGTTCACGTCGGGTAGGCTGCGCGGCCCGTGGCGACGACGCAGCAGCACCTCGACGTCCTCAGCGCGCTCGACACCGCGTTCCTCCTGCAGGAGGGCCCGCGCGCGCAGATGCATCTGGGCGGCATCGCGATCTTCGACGGGCCGCCGCCGGCGTTCGAGGACATCGTCGAGCACGTCCGCTGCCGCCTCGATCGCGTGCCGCGCTACCGCCAGAAGGTCGCGTTCCCGCCCGGCGGGATCGGCCGCCCGCACTGGATCGACGATCCGACGTTCAACATCGACTACCACGTCCGCAACGAGGCGCTGCCGGCACCCGGCGGCGATGCCGAGCTGCGCCGGGTCCTCGCGCGCCACTTCTCGCATCGGCTGGACCGTTCCAAGCCGCTGTGGGAGCTGATCGTCGTCGAAGGGCTCGCGGCGGACCGCTTCGCGATCATCTCCAAGACGCACAACGCGGTCGTCGACGGCTACGCGGGCGTCGACATCCTCAGCGCGCTGTTCGACCTCGAGCCGGACGCGCAGGAGCCGGTCGCCGCCGCGCCATGGGTCCCGCGGCCCGAGCCCTCCGGCGCCGAGCTGATCGCCGCCGCCTGGAGCGGCGGCGTCCGCGACGCGCTCGCCCTGCCGGCCCGAGCGCTGACGACACTGGCGCCGAGTCGCGTGCGCCGCCTGGTCGACAGCGCCGGCGAGGCACGGCTGGCCGTTCTGCGCCCGGCGCCGCCCTCACCGCTGAACGTCAAGATCGGCCCGCACCGGCGCGCATGGCTCGTCGCCGTCCCACTCGACGACCTCAAGCGCGTCAAGAACGCGTTCGGCGGCACGGTCAACGACGTCGTGCTCGCGGTCGTCGCCGGGTCGCTGCGGCGCTGGCTGCACGCCCGCGGGCTGAAGACCGAGGGCACCGAGCTGCGCGCCGGGGTGCCGGTCTCCACCCGCGCGCCGTCCGACGAGGACGCGATGGGCAACCGCATCGCCCAGCTCGTCGCGCCGATGCCCGTCGACCTCGCTGATCCCGTCGCACGCCTGCACGCGATCCAGGAGGCGATGCGGGTCGCCGTCGGCGGCCGCCAGGCAGTCGCTGCCGACTCGATCTCCGGGGCCGGCGACTTCGCACCGCCGACGATCCTGGCGCAGTCCGGCCGCGCCTTCTCCAGCCGGCCGTACAACCTGCGCGTCACCAACATCCCCGGCCCGCAGATCCCGCTGTACCTGCTCGGCCGTCGTCTGCAGGAGGTCTACCCGATGTCGTTCCTGACCGGCGACCGGGCGCTGGCGATCGCCGTGATGTCCTATGCCGGCTCGGCCAACATCGGGCTGATCGCCGACTACGACGAACTGGCCGATCTGGAGGTCGTCGCCGACGGCCTCACCGACTCGCTCGCGGAGCTCGTCAAGCTCGCCGCCCGCCGCGAGCGGCGCGGGCCCTCGGCGAAGACGCGCTGAACGGGTCCTTCAGCCGATCCGCTGGGACGAGGAGGGCTGGACGGGTGCCGTGGCGTCCGGCCACGGCACCCACTCCAACAGAACTGCTCAGCGAACTAGACGCCCGGAATCTCGCAGGGGATCGTCTTGCTGTCCGTGACCGTCTTGCCACCCTTGAACGTCGCCGTGAACGAGAACTTGAACCCGGGGTCCGAGCACGCGGTCGGCGCGGCCAGGTAGGAGTACGTCTTGCCCTTCTTCTTGATCGTCTTGTAGATCAGCGTGTCGAAGCCCTGAACCGACGCGAACTCGTTGTCGGAGAGCTGGATGTCCGGAATCGGGAAGTCGGCCGAGAAACCCGAGCCGGTCTTCTTGATCGTGCCGAAGATCGGCACGTCGACGTCAATGCCGCCCTTCTGCAGGCGGGAGTAGACGAGCACCTTGCGATTGCTGTCCGTGCCGCCGCCGTTGAAGATGTTGATCGGCACGTTGTCGAACAGGATGCCGATGCCGTACGCGGTGCCCTTGCCCACGCCGACCTGCGTGTTGCTCGGACATGCGGCAACGTGCTTGGCGATGAACTGCGCCTTGGTCGCGGTGCAGACCGGGAACTTCGACGCGTTCAGCGTCGCCTTCGGGAACTGGAAGGCGTAGTCGGTCGACTGCGGCAGCTCGACCTCGTCGACCTGGTCGATCAGGTCAGCCTTCAGGTGCAGCTTGATGGTCCAAGCCTGCCCGTTGGGCTGGTTCACGAGCACGGCACCGACGGTCAGCTTGTTGACGAGCTGATCAGAAGCGCCGGCACTCGGCACGGCAACGGCGATGGCGGCGAGAGACGCCACCACGAGAGCGGCGAGACGCCGCCGGGAACGATGCTGCATGGTCTCCTCCTCAGGGGATGATGGGTGTTGCATCTTGCACGAGTTGCGGGAACTGTGTGCCACCACCGCGCTTGGGCGCCGCGGTGCACGGCGTCGCGATCGGCGAGCGGGTCCCGAAGAAGGTCGTGTTGCGCAGCGTGTCGAGCGAGAGCTTGCTGACACCCGCCGCCTCGACGAGTCGCGGCCAGTCCGCCGCCGTGCACTGACGCGTGTCGTAGGTCGGAATCCCGTTCTGCAGGTTGCGCAGCGCCGAGCCGCCGGGCTGGTAGGGGTTCTTGCGCGCGGACGAGAGCTGGTGCGGGTAGTCGTTGGACAGCGCGTCGTAGGTGATGACCGGCATCGCGCGCGCGCTGTGCAGCTGGCGCTTGAACTGGTCGTCGAAGACCGAGGGCTGGGTCGTCGCGGCGATGTTGGTGACGAGGCCCAGGACGTCCTTCTGGTAGGCCCCGACGTAGCCGAGGATCGGGTTGAGGTTGGACAGCGCCGGGTCCAGCGCACCGAAGAACGGCGTCAGGTCGCCGAGGAACTGCTGCGTCGCCGGCAGACCCTTCTCGCCGGCCGTCTGCGCCGAACCGACGCCGCTCATCAACGCGCGCAGGTCGGGCGACAGGCCCTTTGTCGCGACCAACGAGCGGCTGAGCTCACGGAACGCGGGCGTCAGCTGCGTGATCAACGGGTCGGTCCGGTTGATGAAGCCGTGCAGCGTCGTCAGCAGGTTGCGCGACTCGCGCTGGAAGGTCGGGAACGCGCGCCAGATGTCGGCGAACTGCGTGTCGCGCCGTCCGATCGTCGTGAACACCTTGTTCGAGTTGCGGATCAGGCTCGACAGCTGCGCATCGCGGGCGCTGAGCGATGAGAAGACGCGACCGGTCCCGCCGATCAGCTGCGTCAGCTGCGGCGAATCGTCGTTGAGGATCTTCAGCAGCTCGGTCGCCTGCTCCTCGAGCGGCGCGAACTGCGCGATCGTGTCCGAGATGTCC
>JBBRFO010000042.1:0-21003 GCA_038224135.1 Solirubrobacterales bacterium | reverse complement strand
ATCGACGCCGCCCCGGCGTCAGGCGACGCCGCTGCCATGGCAGCCGTCGCACAGCTCGACATCGTCTACGACGGCGAGGACCTGGCCGAGCTCGTGCAGGCGACCGGCATGACTGCCGACCAGCTCGCAGACCGGCATGCGGGCGGCGCGTACAGCGTCGCGTTCCTGGGAATGGGCGGGTTTCCCTACCTCGTCGGCGGAGATCCGCTGATCGTCGGGATCGCTCGCCGCGACTCCCCGCGCACGCGCGTCCCGGCGGGCGCCGTCGCCGTCGCCGTCGGCTACACGGGGATCTACCCCCGCGCAACTCCCGGCGGCTGGTGGCTGATCGGTCGAACGGACGCCGTGCTGTTCGATCCCGCGCGCCCGTCGCCGGCACTGCTGGCGGCCGGTCAACGCGTGCGATTGCGGAGGGTCGGGTGAGCCTGACCGTTCTGCGCGCCCTGCCGGCGACGACGATCCAGGATCTCGGACGGCCCGGTCTGCTCCACCTGGGTGTTCCGTGCAGCGGCGCCGCAGACCGGCCCGCGGCGCGGCGCGCCAACCAGCTCGTCGGCAACCCGGACGGCGCCGCGGTGATCGAGGCGACGCTCGGCGGCATGACGCTGCGCTTCGAGCACGACGCGGTGTTCGCGTTGACCGGGGCGCCGGCACCGTCGCGACTGGACGACGCGGCCATCGCCACCGGCGTGCCGCACCGTGTACGCGCCGGTCAGGTCCTGAAACTCGGTGTACCGGGCAGCGGTCTGCGGACCTATGTCGCTGTCGGCGGCGGCATCGACACGGAGCCCGTGCTGGGAAGCCGCTCGACCGACACGCTGCTCGGCATCGGCCCGGCTCCGCTGCGCGCAGGCGATGAGCTGCCGATCGGAGCGGCGGTCCGCGCGGCGGAGCCCCTGATCACCCGCCTTGATGAACCGCCGGCCGCAGACCCGCCACTGCTCCACGTCGTCATCGGCCCGCGCGAGGATCAGCTGACCCGCGCGGCACTCGCGACCCTGCTCGTCGCGTCGTACACGGTCACTCCTCAAGCCGACCGCGTCGGCATGCGGCTCGCCGGACCGCGGCTGGACTGGGCCGTCCCCGGCGAGCAGCTGCCCTCCGAGCCGCTCGCGCCCGGGTCGATCCAGGTTCCACCCGACGGCCGGCCGATCGTGCTGCTCGTAGACCACCCGAGCGTCGGCGGCTATCCGGTCGTCGCCGTGCTGAGCGATGCGGCACTGGCAGCCGCGGCGCAGCTGCGCCCGGGCCGGCTCGTCGGCTTCCGGGCCGCGGGCGGCTGACCGGCGGCGGATCCCGGCCGACCGCGGTGTCAGGATGCGCCGATGGCGGTCGCCCGACGCTCGTGGGTCTGTTGGCCGGTGGCGGCTCTGGGCCTGATCGCGCTCGTCGGCTGCGGGTCATCCGGCGACGCCGGATCGGCGGGAAGCCCGCTGACCGGCACGCAGTGGGCGCTCGACAGCGGCACGCTCGGCGTCCCCGGCGGCGACGGCGTCAGCGCGTGGATCCAGTTCGACGGAACGACGGCGACGGGCAGCGACGGATGCAACGCGTTTCACGGTGGCTACACGCTCGCGCAGGAGGCGCTGAGATTCGGCCCGCTCGGCGCAACGCAGAAGCTCTGCACCGACCCGTACGGGGCGGTCGCCGCACGCGTGCAGCCTGCGCTTGCCCAAGTGGCCATGCACAGCATCAGCGGATCCAAGCTGGAGCTGAAGGACGCCGGCGGCGCGGTGCTGCTGACCTACGGCGCGGTCGTCCCGAGCGTCGAGGGCTCATGGACCGTGACGTCGATCCTCTACGACGACGCGATCCGCGGCGTCGTCGGCGGGACGACCCCGACGGCGGTCTTCGGCGGCGACGGCAACGCGGTCGGGTCGGGCGGCTGCAACGCCTTCCACGGGCCGTTCAGCACCCGGGCGACGACGGTGAAGATCGGCCCGTTGTCGAGCACGCGCAAGGCCTGCGGGACGCCGGAGGGCATCGACCGCCAGGAGGCCGGGTACCTGGCCGCGCTCGAATCGGCGCGGACCTTCCAGCAGGTCGGTGACCAGCTGACGCTGCTCGACGACCAGGGGCGGATGGCGATCATCCTCACACGCGCGGGCTGAGCGGCATGGAGCCAGGGCCTGACATCGACGCCGTGCGCAGGGATGTGATCGCGCTGGCGGCGATGACGCGCGACAGCGCCGGACCGGGTGAGCGAGCCGCCGCTGCGTGGGTCGCCGGCCGGCTGCGCGAGGCGGGCGCGACGCGCGTGGCGACCGAGCCCTACCGGGCTCGCGCGACGAACTCGTGGAGCTTTGCCGCGCACAGCGTCGCCGGCCTGCTGGCACCGTTCCGAGGCGGCATCCGGGGCGCAGTGCTGGCGCTGGTCGCGCTCGCCTCGCTGGAGCGCGATGTCAGCGGTCGGGCGCCATGGCGCCGGCGGATCCTGGGTGGCGGCACGGGCGCCAACGCGGTCGGCCATGTCGCAGCCCGCGAGGAGGCGCGCCGCAGCGTTGTCATCGTCGCGCACCTCGATGCTGCGCGGACGGGCCTGGCGTGGCATCCGGCCGCGACCGCGTTCGGCTCGGCGCGCAGGCTGCGCACGCGCAAGGCCGATCCCGTGATGGGCCTGCAGGGCATCGGACTCGCCGCCGGCGCTGCCGGCGCGCTGGCCGGCCGGCTGCCCGGGGGCCGGGGTATGCGGATCGCCGGCGCAGTCCTCAACCTCGCCGCGATCGCGCTCAACCTCGACATCGCCCGCTCAGCGACCGTCCCCGGCGCCAACGACAACGCGACCGGCGTCGCCGTCGCGCTCGATCTGGCGCGGCAGCTGGTGGCCGATCCGCTCGACCACACGGACGTGCTGATCGCCCTCGTCGGGTGCGAGGAGAGCGGCATGGGCGGGTTCCACGCGCTCGTGCGCGCGCGCGAGGGGCAGCTCGATCCGGCGAGCACGTTCGTCCTGGGCCTCGACACGCTCGGCTGCGGGACGCCGATCGTCGCCGCCGCCGAAGGCGCGCTGGCGACCCACCGTTACGCCACCGCCGACCTCGACCTCGTCGATGCCGGCGCGCGACGCGCCGGCCCGTCGCCGCCCCAGCGCTGGCGGATCGCCGCCTGGACCGACCCGCTGCTGGCGCTGACCCGCGGCATCCCGGCGGCGTCGCTGCTGTCGATGGGCCCGGGCCACTACCCCCACTACCACCATCCCAGCGACCTCCCCGAGCACGTCGACTGGGAGTCGGTTGCCGCCTGCGCGCGCATCGCCGCCGGAACGCTGCGCGAGTTCGACGCGCGTGGCGGCTGAAATCTTCACAGGGCGGCAGCGCGTTCGGGGCCACGCTGCTGCCACAATGCCGCGCCATGAGCAAGTCCGTCTCCAAGATCCAGGCCGAGCAGGCCGCCGCCAAGCGCAAGCGCACGATGACACTGGCCGCCATCGGACTGGCCGTCCTGGTCGCCGTCGGGGTCATCATCGCCGTGTCCGGTGGCAGCGACAAGAAGACCGTGACCAGCGCGTCGAACCTGAATCACGCGGCCGAGACGAAGGCGCTGTTCGCCGGCATTCCCCAGCACGGGAAGATCCTGGGCAACCCGAACGCCAAGGTCACGATGATCGAGTTCGCCGACCTGCAGTGCCCGTTCTGCAAGCAGTACACGCAGACCGCCTTCCCGCAGGTGCTCGCGGACTGGGTCAAGACCGGGAAGGTCAAGATGCAGCTCGAGACGCTCGCCTTCCTCGGCCCGGACTCGCTCAAGGCCGGCCGCGCCGCGGCCGCCGCCGCGCAGCAGAACAAGCTCTGGCAGTTCGCCGACCTCATGTACTACAACCAGGGAACGGAGAACTCGGGCTACGTCACCGACAAGTACCTCGACGCGCTGTTCGACGGTGCCGGCGTGGACAAGGTCAAGGCCAACGCGTTCATGAAGACCTCGGCCTCCAAGCAGGGCGTCAACGACGCCACCAGCCAGGGCGAGACCTACGGCGTGATCCAGACGCCGACCTTCGTCGCCGGGCCGACCGGCGGCAAGAAGGACACGATCCAGGTCACGAACACCGACCCGAAGTCGTTCGCGATTCTCGGGCAGCTGGCAAAGTAGCGGCCCGCCCGCTCGCCCGTCGCTCCGCGCACCCTGACTAGGATCAGGGTCCGACCCCCGACGGAGCGACGCGACATGTCCCAGAACAGTTTTGGCAGCAGGGCCACCCTCACGGTCGGTGGCCGGCGACTGACGATCCACCGGCTCGATGTGCTGCAGGATCGCTTCGACGT
The DNA here is from genome assembly GCA_038224135.1 of Solirubrobacterales bacterium. GTDB lineage: Bacteria > Actinomycetota > Thermoleophilia > Solirubrobacterales > Solirubrobacteraceae > F1-60-MAGs163. The sequence continues at coordinate 16,741 of JBBRFO010000042.1, read as the reverse complement.
CGCGCGGCTGCCGTTCTCGCTGAAGATCCTGCTCGAGAACCTGCTGCGCACCGAAGGCAACGGCGCCGTCACGGCCGCCGACATCGAGGCGCTCGCCGGCTGGGATCCGATGGCAACGCCGACGCAGGAGATCGCCTTCACGCCGGCCCGCGTCGTGCTGCAGGACTTCACCGGCGTGCCGGCCGTCGTCGACCTCGCAGCGATGCGCGACGCGATGAGCGCGCTCGGCGGCGACCCGGCGCGGATCGAACCGCTGGTGCCCGCCGAGCTCGTGATCGACCACTCGGTCCAGGTCGACGCCTTCGGCACGCCCGACGCCTTCCGCATCAACATCGACCGTGAGTTCGAGCGCAACCAGGAGCGCTACCAGTTCCTCAAATGGGGTCAGCAGGCGTTCGGGACGTTCAACGTCGTGCCGCCCGACACCGGAATCGTTCATCAGGTCAACCTCGAATACCTCTCGCGCGTGGTCTTCGTCGACGACGCGACGCAGACCGCGTACCCCGACACGCTCGTCGGCACCGACTCGCACACGACGATGATCAATGGCCTCGGCGTGCTCGGCTGGGGCGTCGGCGGGATCGAGGCCGAGGCGGCGATGCTCGGCCAGCCGATGCCGATGCTGATCCCGCAGGTCGTCGGCCTGCGCCCGCACGGCGAGCTGCCCGAAGGTGCGACCGCGACCGACCTCGTGCTGACGGTGACCGAGCTGCTGCGGCAGACCGGCGTCGTCGGCCGCTTCGTCGAGTTCTTCGGTCCCGGCGTCGCCGGCCTGCCGCTGGCCGACCGCGCGACGCTGGGCAACATGAGCCCGGAGTTCGGCTCGACCTGCGCGATCTTCCCGATCGACGCCGAGACGCTGCGCTACATGCGGTTCACGGGCCGCCCGCAGGAGCTGATCGACCTGACCGAGGCCTACGCGCGCACGCAGGGTCTGTGGCACGAGGCCGACAGTCCGGCGCCGCTGTTCTCGCAGACGGTCGAGCTCGACCTGGGCAGCGTCGTCCCATCGATCGCCGGCCCGCGACGCCCGCAGGACCGGGTGCCGCTGACGACCTCACAGTCGGCCTTCCGCGACGAACTGCCGGCCTATGCGCCGCAGGCGTCCGGCGTCGCGACGCAGACCGCGCTGAAGCTCGCCGACGGAACGCAGACGCACCTCGATCACGGCCACGTCGTGATCGCTGCGATCACGAGCTGCACGAACACCTCGAACCCGTCGGTGATGCTGGCGGCCGGCCTGGTGGCGCGCAACGCCGTCGCGCGGGGGCTGATGCGCAAGCCGTGGGTCAAGACGTCGCTGGCGCCCGGGTCCAAGGTCGTCACCGACTACCTGCTGCGCGCCGACCTGCAGGAGCCGCTCGACGCGCTCGGCTTCAACCTCGTCGGCTACGGCTGCACGACCTGCATCGGCAACTCCGGGCCGCTCCCGCCCGAGGTCTCGGCCGCCGTCCAGGAGGCCGACCTGGCCGTCTGCTCGGTGCTGTCGGGCAACCGCAACTTCGAGGGCCGGATCAACCCGGACGTGAAGATGAACTACCTCGCCTCGCCGCCGCTGGTCGTCGCGTACGCGCTCGCCGGAACGATGGACATCAACCTGCAGAGCGACCCGCTGGGCCAGGACCAGGACGGCAACGACGTGTTCCTCGCCGACCTCTGGCCGAGCTCGCGTGAGATCGCCGAGGCGGTCGAGTACGCGGTCCAGTCGGACATGTTCCGCAAGAGCTACGGCCAGGTCTTCGACGGCGACGTCAACTGGAACGGGCTCGAGGTGCCCGGCGGAGCGCGGTTCGACTGGCAGGACGACTCGACGTACGTGCGCAACCCTCCGTACTTCGAGGGCATGACGATGGACCCCGAGCCGATCCGTGACATCCTCGGCGCCCGCGTGCTGGCGCGGCTGGGCGACAGCGTGACGACCGACCACATCTCGCCCGCGGGCGCGATCAAGCGCGACGGCCCGGCCGGCGCGTACCTCGTCGAGCACGGCATCGCGCCGGCGGACTTCAATTCCTACGGCTCGCGCCGTGGCAACCACGAAGTGATGGTCCGCGGCACGTTCGCCAACATCCGCCTGCGCAACCTGCTCGCACCCGGGACCGAGGGCGGCGTCACCCGGCACCTGCCGCGCGGCGACGAGCAGTCGATCTACGACGCGGCCGAGCGCTACCAGGCCGAGGGCACGCCGCTGATCGTGCTCGGCGGCAAGGAGTACGGCTCGGGATCCTCGCGCGACTGGGCCGCCAAGGGGACGAGCCTGCTCGGCGTCCGCGCCGTGATCGCCGAGTCGTTCGAACGCATCCACCGGTCGAATCTCGTCGGCATGGGCGTGCTGCCGCTGCAGTTCGTCGATGGACAGTCGGCGCTGAGCCTCGGGCTGAGCGGGCAGGAGATCTTCGAGATCACCGGCCTCGCCGGGCCGCTCAACGCCGGCGAGCTGCCACGCCACGTCACGGTCAACGCCGGCAACCTCGAATTCCAGGTCGTCGTGCGGATCGACACGCCGAAGGAGGCCGACTACTACCGGCACGGCGGGATCCTGCGCTACGTGCTGCGGCAACTGGCTGCGACGTAGCGCGCAGCGGTCCGGCGCCCCGCGCGATAGCGTCGCGGTCATGCAGATCCGTGCCGCCGTGCTCGAGGACTTCGGCAAGCCGCTCGTCGTTCAGGACGTCGAGCTCGATGGGCCGAAGGCCGGCGAGGTGCTCGTCCGGGTGCAGGCTTGCGGCGTCTGCCACACCGACATGTACACGGCCAGCGGCGTCGATCCGTCGGGCTACGCGCCGACGGTGCTGGGGCACGAGGGCGCGGGCGTCGTCGAGGCCGTCGGCGACGGCGTCACCTCGCTGAAGCCCGGCGACCACGTGCTGACGCTGTTCTCGCCGCAGTGCCGCGCGTGCGTGCACTGCCTGTCGGGCAAGACGAACATCTGTACCGCAATCCGCGAGCAGCAGGGGCTCGGGTTCCTGCCCGACGGGACGACCCGTCTGCACCGCGGCGACGAGCGGATCCGTCACTTCATGGGCACGAGCACGTTCGCCGAGGCGACGGTGATGCCCGAGATCGCACTGGCCAAGGTCGATCCGGCGGCGCCGCTCGACGTGCTCTGCACGCTCGCCTGCGGCGCGACGACCGGCATCGGCGCAGCGCTCTACATCGCCAAGGTCGAGCGCGGCGCGACGGTCGCGGTGTTCGGAGCGGGCCTCGTCGGCCTCGGTGCCGTCGCGGGCGCCAAGCTCGCCGGTGCCGAGCGGATCGTCATCGTCGACCCGAGCGCGCAGCGCCGCGCCAAGGCGCTCGAGCTCGGCGCGACCGAGGAACTGGCGGGCGGCGACGACGCGGTCGAGCGGCTGCTGGAGCTGACCGGCGGCGCCGGCTGGGACTACACGTTCGAGGCGACAGGACTCGTCGCCGTCATGCGCCAGGCGGTCGAGGCGGCGCGGATCGGCTGGGGCCAGTGCGTCGTCGCCGGGGTCGCCGGGCGCGGCGAGACGCTGGACATCATCCCGCGATACCTGATCACCGGCCGGCGCGTCACCGGCGCGTCGTTCGGTGGCGCCCGCGGTCGTGACGACGTTCCCGATCTGGTGCGGCTGTATCTGGAGGGCAAGCTGCCGCTCGATGCGTTCATCAGTCATCACCTGCCGCTGGAGCGCGTCAACGAGGCGTTCGAGCTGATGCACCACCAGGACGGGATCCGCACCGTCCTGACGTTCGGCTGAGACCCGGCCCGCGCGCAGCGCCGCGGTATCGTGGCGCCATGTCCGACCGCGTGACGATCGTCGTTCTGGCCGCAGTGGCCCTCGCGGTCCTCGTCCCGGGCGCGCTCGGGGCATCCACGCGCCCGCCGACGGGCGCGTGGACGATCGAGGGCGGGCCGTCGGGCGGCAGCTTCCGCATCAGCAAGGGCATCGGCGGCCACCGCGGATCGCTCTACGTCAGCCGGCTGAAAGCGGCGACGGCAACCAACTCGGTTGGCTGCCCGCCGACGGTGGCCGAGGCGGAGCTGGTCGGGAAGGTCAAGCTGCGGACGTTCACCAGCGGCGGCTACACGTCGTGGGGGTTCGGCAGGCAGGATCCGAAGGCCGCGAACCAGATCAACCCCGCGCCGGTTCCCATGACGCTGGACGGCAAGCGCGTGAAAGGCGCTCTGCAACTCGTCTGGGACTACGCGAACCCGCGCCTGGTCTTCCGCGTCGGCGTCGTCGTCGGCGACTGCGCGACGTACTACGTCCAAGCACAACCGAAGAAGTAGCGATCCGGCTGCAACCGGACATGGTGGTCGGTGCGTATCACCTGGTGCGATGGTCGCCGACACCCTTCCACGGTCCCCGCTGCTCGCGATGCGTGAGGCCGGCACGATGACGCGCCGCAGCCCCACGGCGGCGCCGCGGCAGGTCGCGCGGACCGAGGTCCGCCTGGCGCGTCGCCTGCGCGACGGCGACGAGGACGCGCTGGCCGAGGTCTACGCCCAGGTCGGGCCGGCGACGTTCGGCTATCTGCTCCGCACGCTCGGCGATCGCGGCGCGGCGGAGGACGTCCAGCAGCAGGTCTTCACCGAGGTCTGGCGCCGTGCGCCCGACTACGACCCCCAGCGTGCCGGCCTGGTCACGTGGGTGCTGATGATCGCCCGCAGCCGCGCGATCGACCATCTGCGCAAGCGCGTTCCCGAGCCGCAGGACCCGCAGGCGGCCACGTCCGAGGTCGAAGCCGCCCAGGACGTCGCCGGCGAGACCGACGCGCTGGTCGACCGCTGGCGCATGGCCCACTACCTGAGCCGGCTGCCCGGCGACGAGAGGATCCTTCTGCAGATGCGCTTCTACCAAGAGCTCAGCCAGAGCGAGATCGCCGACCGCACGGGCGTCCCTCTGGGCACCGTGAAGTCGCGGATGGTCAGCGGCCTCAACCGGCTGCGCGAACTGCTCGAGCACGAGGAGGGTGTCGCCGCATGAGCTTCGCCATCGACCCATCGGCCTACGTGCTGGGCCTGCTCGACGCCACCGACGCTGAGCGTGCCGCGGGCCTCGAGCGGACCGATCCGGCCTTCGCCACGGAGGTCCGCATGCTGCGGGCCGTCACGACACGGCTCGACGTGCTGGGCACCGACGAGTGGACGCCGGAACAGCCGCCACCGATGGCGGTTCCCGTGCGCGCCGAGGGCACCCGTCAGCCGGCGGCGCTGCGTCCGTGGCAACGCCTGACGCTGCCCAGCCTGCGGCTGTCGCCGGCGCTCGCGGGTGGTCTGGCGACCGTGCTGGTCGCCGTCGGGATCGGCGCCGGTGCCCTGATCGGCAGCGATTCGACGAGCACGCCACAGCCTGGATCGGGCCCGGTGATCACCGGGCAGCAGATCGCTCTGCGGCAGTTCGGCACGGCGCCCGCCGGCGCCGGTGCGCGTGCGGTCGTCTTCACGCGCAACGGGCGCGGACGCGTGCGGCTCAACGTTCACGGCCTGCCCGCCAACCACGGGCACTCGTACTACGAGGTCTGGATGATCCGCGATGCGAAGCATCTGACGAGCCTCGGCACGTTCACCGTCGGCGCCGACGGCCGCGGGTCCGTGACCCTGCCCGTGAGCGTCGATCCGGCCGACTACCCCGTGATGGACGTGTCGCTGGAACCCGACGATGGCAATCCCGGCCACTCGCACGTGTCGGTGCTGCGGTCGGGGCCGCGAAGCGCTTGAGAAGAGCCTTCGACGCTCGACGGTAGGGTGGCGCGATGCCGATCCCGCCCGTCCTGCACGACCTGCTGACCGCGCACGGCCCATCGGGCTACGAGACGACCCCCGCGGCCGTCTTTCGCGAGGCCTGCCGCACGTACACCGATGACGTCCACGGCGACGTCATGGGGACCTCGGTGGCGCGCGTCGCCGGCACGGCGTCTGGCCGATCGCTGGCGATCGTGGGCCACATCGACGAGATCGGCCTGATGGTCACCCACATCGACGATCTGGGCTACCTGCGGTTCACCGGCGTCGGGGGCTGGGACCCGCCGGTGCTGGTCGGGCAGCGCGTCGCGCTGGCGACCAAGGACGGCGTGCTCCCCGGCGTCGTCGGCAAGAAGCCGATCCATCTGCTCAAGGAGGACGAGCGCGCCAAGGTGGCCAAGCTCACCGACATGCACATCGACATCGGCGCCAAGGACGGGGACGAGGCCCGCGGGCTCGTGCGGATCGGCGACGTCGCGGTGATCGCGGGCGAGCCGGTCGAACTGCTGGGCGAACGCGCGATCGGCCGGTCGATGGACAACCGCCTCGGCTGCTACGTCGCCTATGAGGCGGGCCGCCTCGTGGCGGAGGCAGGGACGGCAGCGGGCGACGTCATCGCCGTCGCCGCCGTGCAGGAGGAGACCGGGCTGGCCGGCTCGGCCACGATCGCCCACCGGCTGCGCCCGGACCTGGCAATCGTCGTCGACGTCACCCACGCGACCGACGCCCCTGGCATCGACGAGAACGAGCTCGGCAAGCACCCGCTCGGCTCAGGCCCGGTCATCGAGCGCGGAACCAACCTGCACCCGGTGATCTTCGAGCAGCTCGTCGCAACGGCCGAGGCCGAGGCGATCCCCTACACGATCGCGGCGTCCTCGCGGAACACCGGGACCGACGCCGACGCGGTCCACATCTCGCGCGGGGGCGTTCCGACGGGCCTGATCGGCCTGCCGCTGCGCTACATGCACTCGCCGGTCGAGCTGGTCCAGCTGGACGACATCGCCAACGCGGCGAAGCTGATCGCAGCGTTCGCGGCGCGGCTTCCCGCCGACATCGACTTCACCCGCTGAGCGCGGCCGGCGCCATGCTCGTCCTGTTCGACATCGATGGGACGCTGCTGCTGCGCGCCTCCAGCGAGCACGCCCAGGCGGTGATGGCGGCGCTGGTCGACGTCTGGGGCCTGACCGCGACGACGCTGCCGCCGCTGCAGGCTGCAGGCCGGACGGACATCGACATCGCGCGGCAGATCCTCGACCATCACGGCGTCCGCGGTCAGGACGTCGACGCGCGTCTGGACGAGTTCTGCCGCGCGACGGTCGCCCACTACGAACACCTGGTTCCTGACGACCTGTCCGCGCACGTGGCACCGGACGCGCTCGGCGTGCTCGACGCCCTGGCGGCGGACGACGAGATCCAGCTGTCGCTCGTGACCGGCAACGTCGAAGGTGTCGCGCACATCAAGCTGGCCCGGGCCGGCATCGGGCACCACTTCGCCCGGGGGCAGGGCGGCTTCGGGTCCGACGACGAGGACCGCGCGGCGCTGCCGGCGATCGCGCGCGAGCGCGCCGGCGCGGCGTGGAACGGCGGTGCTCCGTGGCCGCGCGATCGGACCGTCGTCGTCGGCGACACGCCCCGCGACATCGCCTGCGCGCGCGCCGACGGCGTCCGCGTGCTCGCCGTGACGACCGGGCCGTACGCGGCCGGCGAGCTGACCGGCGCCGACGCGGTGCTCGCCGGACTCGCGGGCGTGCCGGCGCTGCTCGCTCCCGCCGGCTGACCGCGTTCTCAGGATGACAACGCCGTGTTCACGTCGCGGCGACATGCGGCGCGGGGGCTCGGCATAGCGTCGCCGGCGACCCTCCACCAGAAGGAGCTTGCTGCCGTGAGACGCCTTGCCGTGGCCCTGTTCGGGCTCACCCTCCTGCTCATTCCCGTGACCGTCGCGCAGGCCGCGCCGCGCGCCACGGACTACGCGATCATCGGCGACACCCCGTACGGGTCGACGATGCTCAACCTGTTCCCGGGCCGCGTCGGCCAGATCAACGCCGATCCGAAGGTCCGCCTCGTCGTTCACCTCGGCGACATCAAGAACGGCTCGTCGCGCTGCGACACGAGCTACTTCAGCCAGATCCGCTCGATCTTCGACGGCTTCGCAGACCCGCTCGTCTACACGCCGGGCGACAATGAGTGGACCGACTGCCATCGCGCCAACAACGGCGGCTACCAGCCGGCCGGGCCGGCCGACAGCGCCGACCTCGCCCCGGCCGGCCCGATCGCCAACGGCGCAGCTTCGGGGACGCCGGGCAACGCGGTGCCCTCGCGCCTGGACGAGATTCGCCGGATCTTCTTCCCGGTCCCGGGCTACACGCTCGGGCAGAACCGCAAGCAGGTCGAGCGCCAGGAGGACGGCGTCGTCGAGAACGTCCGCTGGGACGCATCCGGAGTCGTCTTCGGCGTGCTGAACCTGCCCGGCTCCAACAACGACGTCGTGCCGTGGTTCGGCGCCGGCGAGACGACGGCGCTGAAGGCGCTCCAGGCCGACGAGGTGGCAACACGCACCGACGCCGATCTGCGCTGGCTGAAGGAGATCTTCTCCGAGGCTCGCGACGAGGGCGCCAAGGGCGTCGTGCTCGGTATCCAGGCCGACATGTGGGATCCGGCGATCACCGGCGACCCGACCCAGTACTCGGCGTTCACCGGGTTCGTGCAGGAGCTGGCGCGCCAGAGCGTGCGCTTCCGCGGCCCGGTCCTGCTGCTCAACGGCGACTCGCACATCTACGAGAGCGATACGCCGCTGGCGGACCCGACCGCTCTCAACAGCACGATCTACGGCGTCACCTCGGCGGTGCCGAACCTGACGCGCGTGACGATCGACGGCAGCGCCAACGCCAACGACTACCTGCGCCTGCACATCGATCCCAGCACGTCCGGGGTCTTCTCCTGGGCGCGGCAGGCCTACCTGCCCTAGCCCGCTGACGCGGCGTGCGCCGGCGGCCCTCGCGGTCGCCGGCGCCGCTCAGCTGCGCGTCAGGCGCTTGTACGTCAGCCGGTGCGGGCGGTCGGCCTCGGCGCCGAGCAGCTCGTGGCGGTGCTCCTCGTAGGCCTCGAAGTTGCCTTCGAACCACGTCACCTGAGAGTCACCTTCGAACGCCAGGACGTGGGTCGCGACGCGGTCCAGGAACCAGCGATCATGCGAGATGATCACCGCGCAGCCGGCGAAGCTCAGGACGGCTTCCTCGAGCGCGCGCAGTGTGTCGACGTCGAGGTCGTTGGTCGGCTCGTCGAGCAGCAGCACGTTGCCGCCACTGCGCAGCAGCTTCGCCAGGTGCAGGCGGTTGCGCTCGCCGCCGGACAGCTTGCCGACCTTCTTCTGCTGGTCGGAGCCCTTGAAGTTGAACGAGCTCGTGTACTGGCGGCTGTTCATCCACTGCTCGCCGACCTTGATCTGGTCCATCCCGCCGGAGATCTCCTCCCAGACGTTCTTGTCGTCGTCGAGCGCATCGCGCGCCTGGTCGACGTAGGCCAGCTCGACCGTCTCGCCGACCTTCAGCGTGCCCTCGTCGGGCGTCTCCTGGCCGGTGATCATCTTGAACAACGTCGTCTTGCCGGCGCCGTTGGCGCCGATGATCCCGACGATGCCGCCGCGCGGGAGGTTGAACGACAGATCCTCGATCAGCAGCCGGTCGCCGAAGCCCTTGCGCAGGTTCTTCGCCTCGACGACGAGGTCGCCCAGGCGCGGGCCGGCGGGGATGTGGATCTGCACCTGATCGAGCCGGACGTTCGCCTCCTCGGCGAGCAGCGCCTCGTAGTTGGACAGCCGGGCCTTGGACTTCGTGCGCCGCCCCTTGGGGTTCTGGCGCACCCACTCGAGCTCGGAGGCGATCGTCTTCTGGCGCGCGACCTCCGACTTCTCCTCCTGCGCGAGGCGGGCGGCCTTCTGCTCCAGCCAGCTCGAGTAGTTGCCCTCGTACGGCAGGCCGCGGCCGCGGTCGAGCTCAAGGATCCAGCCGGCGACGTTGTCCAGGAAGTAGCGATCGTGGGTCACGGCGACGACGGCGCCCGTGTACTCGGCCAGGTGGCGCTCCAGCCAGGCGACCGACTCGGCGTCGAGGTGGTTGGTCGGCTCGTCGAGCAGCAGCAGGTCGGGCTTGCGCAGCAGCAGCCGGCAGAGCGCGACGCGGCGGCGCTCGCCACCGGAGAGCACGCTGACGTCGGCGTCCGGCGGTGGCAGGCGCAGCGCGTCCATCGCGTACTCGAGTTGCGTATCGAGGCTCCAGGCGTCGGCCGCGTCGATCTGCGTCTGCAGGCGGCCGAACTCGTCGGCGGTCTCCTCGGAGTAGTTGGCCGCCAGCTCGTTGAAGCGGTCGAGCAGCGCCTTGGTCTCGGCGACGCCGTCCTCGACGTTGCCCTTGACGTCCTTGGTCTCGTCCAGATGCGGCTCCTGCTCGAGCAGGCCGACCGTGGCGCCCGGGGCCAGCTGCGCCTCGCCGCGGTATTCCTGGTCGACACCGGCCATGATCCGCAGCACGCTCGACTTGCCGGAGCCGTTGTAGCCGAGGACGCCGATCTTGGCACCGGGGTAGAACGCGAGTGTCACGTCCTTCAGCACGGTCTTGTCCGGCGGATACACCTTGGTCAGCTGGTGCATCGTGAAGATGTACTGGGGAGCCATGCGGGCCAGGGTATTGGGGCCGCTCGAAGCCGTCCGTCCGGAGTTATCCCCGCCCTAAGGGGGACAACCCGTGCCGGATCGTCGCCGCGATGTCCGCCGCGAGCACCTCGGGATCGCGGGCGAGCCGTCGCCAGGTCGCGCGGACGACGCGGTACCCGGCGGCTTGCAGGGTCGCGTCGCGCCGGCGATCGCGCTCGAAGGCGGCGCGCGTCCGGTGGGTCTCGAAGCCGTCGAACTCGACGACGACGCGCGTATCGCTCCACACCATGTCGACCTCGAGGTCGCAGACCCGGACGTTGGTCAGCGGGCGCTCGAGGCCGGCGTCGGCGAGGGCCCCGAGCAGGCGGCGCTCGGCCTTCGACCTCGTCATCGTCGGCTGCTCGATCACGAGGTCGCGCAGGATGCCCGCGCCGCGGCGTCCCGGGGCGCGATCCAGGGCGGCGAGGATCTCGTCGGGGCGCACCAGACGCTGGATCTGCGCCTGCTCGACGCAGCGCTCCAGGCTGTCTCGGCTCAGGCATCCGGCGAGGTCGACGAGCGTCCGCGCCGGTGCGGTGACGGCGAGCCCGGCGATCGTGCGTCTCCAGGTGGCGTGCGCTGTGGACGCGAAGCCCGGCGCGGCTTACGGCCCGACCCGCGACGACGGTCACGTCAACGACCCGCGGGAGGTCCGCCATCCGCCAGAGCCCGCCGCCCGTCTGGTGGCTGAGCAGCGTCCCGGGCGCCGACACGATCAGCGCCGCCGTCTCGATCGCCAGTTCTGGCGCGACCGCATGGCCGACCAGATACACGCCGCGGAACACGCGGTGCAGGCGCCCGGTCGCGATGCGGTATTCGATCGCCTTCGGGCTGATCCCGGCCGCGAGCATCTGGTGCCATCCGACGACGCCGCGCTGGCGGCCGGCGATGCCGGCGATCAGCCGGTCGATTGCCTCGTCGCGGGGACGTCCGCCCGTCCGCCCGGAGTTATCCCCGTCAGGAGCGGCATAAGTCGTGTCGGGTGGGTGCTTGGCCATCCCGCCACACTGCGGCCCGGGCGGCCCGGCGCCGCCGTCCGAGCGCCGCGCGTCGGCATCTCGATGCGAACTCGTGCGAGGGACCGCGCGGGACCGGTGTCAACGCCTGGCCACGACGAGATCGGCGACCCGAGCGCTCGCTAGCCTTCGGCGTCCGTGTCCAACGTCCTCGACATCGAGCAGTCGCTGCTGCTCCTCGAGCTCGAGCCGCCGTTCGAGAAGCGCGACGTGCAGCTGGCGCGGCGACGGCAGGCCAAGCGCTGGCATCCGGACCTGGCTCCGCCGGGCCGGCAGTACGAGCATGAGCGGCACCTGAAGGCGATCAACCGCGCGGCCGACGAGCTGGAGCGGATCGCGGAGGGCTCGCGCGGTGGCAAGGTCAGCCGCAACGCGGTCAAGGTCAGCGCCGCCGCCGCTCGCGCCGCACGCGAGGAGGAGGGCCGGCGCGCCTACGAAGCCGAGCAGCGCCAGCGCGAGGCGGCGGCCGACCGTCAGGCGAACGATCCGTTCGGTTCGCGCGTGCCGGACCACTCCGTCGTCCACCGCTACGCGCGCTGCCTGTCCTATCCCGAGTGGGGTGTCGGCGAGGTCGCGGGCATCTACTTCACGGGCGGCGGCGACGACGTTCAGCAATGGGCGCGCGTGCGCTTCCAGCCCGGGGTGCGGACGGTTCCCGCGGGCAGCCTGCAGTTCGTCGACTTCTCCAAGCCGGACCCCGGCCACGAGCGGGTCCAGCGCTTCATGACAGCCGCCCAGCACGCGCTGTACGAGGGCGACTACGCGCTGGCGGCGCAGCGCCTGATCTATGCACGCGATGCCGAGCCGCGCAACGCGTCGGTGCTGCGGCTGATGACGCTTGCCTTCTGGCAGGCGGGCGATCTTCAGGCCGCCGCCCGCGCCGTCCGCGACTGGGCCCGCGTCGAACGCGACCGTCCGGCACCCGAGCGCTTCGCCGCACTGATCTACGAGGACATGGGGGCGCTGGACCTGGCCGAGGAAGCCGCGCTGCGCGTGACCGAGCGCGTGCCCGAGGACGCCGAGGGCTGGGCGCGCGTCGGCCGGCTGCGGCTGCGGCGGATGAATCGTGACGGCGCCGTCGCAGCGCTCGAGGAGGCCCGGCGGCTGGGCCCGAGCACCGACGCACTGCTCGACCTGGCGCTGGCGCTGCACCTGGGCGGCGATGTCGGCGGTGAGGTCACGGCCTGCGAGCAGGCAACGCTGCTCGACCCCGAATCGCCCGCCGCGTGGGCGCGCTACGCGCACGCGCTGGCGCGGACCGACCGCACAAGCGCCGCGATCGAGGCCGCCGAACAGGCGCTCAGGCTGGCCGACGACGCTGAGGTGAGCGCGCTGCTCGTGCGGCTGCGCGACGCGTTGCCGCGCGTCCTGCCAGCGGCCTGAGAAGCACGGCGGCGGTTCAGCGGGGCCTCGGCGGGGTATCCGAAGGACCATGAGCCTTGAATCGGACTACCCGCCCACCGAGCCCCTGCGGCCGCGCGTGCCCGTGGCAAGCGGCGCGCCGCCGGTCGCCGTGGCGCCCGTCGCCGCCGCTGGCGTGCCGCTCGCCTACGAGCCCGTCGACGCCGCCTGGCTGGCGCGTCTCGAGGACCGCGTGCGCTCGCTGACGAGCCTCGTCGCGCTCGTCGCCGTGCTGGCGATCGCCGCGCTCGGCCTGTCGATCTACGACCTGATTCACAACGGCGGCGATCGCCGCGGCGCCAGCCAGCAGAGCGTCACGCGGCTGTCCGATCGCGTCAGCAGGCTGGAGGGCAAGTCGTCGACGGCGGCCGACAGCAGCACGACGTCGTCGCTCGCCACCCGGCTGGATCAGAAGGCCAGTGCGCAGGACGTGCAGAAGCTGAGCGACCAGGTCGCGCAGCTGCGCACCGCCGCCGGAAACGGCGCGGCTGACGCGACCGCCCTGACGCAGATCAACACCCGCGTCGACAAGCTCGCACAGCAGGTCGCCGACCTGAGCAGCCAGACCACGGCGCCGTAACGCGCCTCCCAACGAAAGGAACGCCTCACATGCTCACCATCATCCTGATCGTCCTCCTCCTGCTCCTGCTGACCGGCGGCTTCGGGTACAGCCGCCGCGGTCGCGGACGCCTCTGACGCCCACAGGCCGCGCATGGCGGCGGTAAGGTTCCCGCCGCCCATGCGCCTGCTCGTCGCCCGCTGCGAAGTCGTCTACACCGGTCGGCTGACGACCGTCCTGCCGCAGGCGCTGCGGCTGCTGATGCTGAAGTCGGACGGGTCGGTGATGGTCCATGCCGACACCGGCGGCTATAAGCCGCAGAACTGGATGACGCCGCCGACGGTGATCGAGGACAGCGGCGACACGATCGTCGTGCGCAAGCGTGCCGGCGCGACCGAGGACCGGCTCGAGATCCGGATCGCCGAGGTGCTGTCCGACGTCACGCACGACATGGGCGAGGCGGCCGACCTGGAGAAGGACGGCGTCGAGAAGCATCTCCAGGAGGCGCTGGCCGACCAGCCGCAGTTCTGCGGCGAGGGCTTCCGCCTGGTCCGCCGCGAGTGGCCGACGGACATCGGGCCGGTCGACCTGATGTGCCGTGACGAGGCCGACGCGTGGATCGCCGTCGAGATCAAGCGCGTCGCGACGATCGACGCGGTCGAGCAGCTGACCCGCTACCTGCAGCGCATTCAGCTGGACCCGGCGATGGCCGGCTGCCGCGGCGTCCTCGCGGCGCAGGAGATCAAGCCGCAGGCACGGGTCCTCGCGGAGTCACGCGACATCAGCTGCGTCGAGATCGATCTCGCGGTGCTGCGCGGCGAGCGCGAGCCGGATCTGACGCTGTTCGCCTGAGTCAGTCCGGCCGCATCCCGGCGACATGCGCGGCAAGCGCGCCCGGCTCGCGCACGACCGGGCCATGACCGAAGCCGGCGACAGCAGGATCGAGCCCAGCGATCCGCCGCGCGCTGGCGCGGTTCTGCGCCGGATCGACGGTGAACAGCCCGACCGGCATCCGCAGCCCGGGGACGGTCGTGAAGATGTTCATGTTGAAGAACACGTCGCCGGCGATCAGCGTGCGGTCCGACGCGCGCCAGTAGGCGACGTGCCCGGGGGAGTGGCCGGGAACGTCGAGCACGACGAAGCCTGGCCCGATCTCGTCGCCCTCGCGCAGTTCGCGGTCCGCGGTCACCCCGTCGAAGCGCCCCGCGGTCTTCATCAGCGTCGTCGCGACCGAGCCCGAGGCGTCGGCGACACCGCGAGCCAGGGCGGCGGCGTCGCCGGCGCCGACCCAGACCGGGACGCCGAGCGACTGCGCGACGAGCTTGCTGCCACCGGCGTGGTCCTGGTGGGCGTGGGTCAGCGCGTGGGCGCGGATCTCGCGGCCGTCCAGCTCGCGCAGGATCTTCTTGGCGTGCTGCTTGATGCCGGCGTCGATCAGCACGTCGCCGATCAGATAGGCGTTGATCCCGTCGCGCGGCATCAGCGGGATGCGCCAGACGTCGGGGGCAAGCTGTTCGAGGGGCATGGCGACGACCCTACCCACCCGCGACGTAGGGTTCCGGTCATGACCGACTCCAGCCCCGAGAACCCCGTCCTCACCGAGCGGCGCGGCAACGTCCTGCTGATCACGCTGAACCGTCCGCAGGCCCGTAACGCCGTCAACCGCGCGCTCGCCGACGGCGTCGCGGCGGCGCTCGACGAGCTCGACGGTGACGACGCGCTGGCGATCGCCGTCCTGACCGGTGCAGGCGGCGGCTTCTGCGCCGGGATGGACCTGAAGGGCTTCGCGGCCGGCGAGGCGCCGTGGCACCCGACGCGCGGGTTTGCCGGGATCGTCCAGCAGCCGCCGTCGAAGCCGATCATCGCCGCGGTCGAGGGCTTCGCGGTTGCCGGCGGGCTGGAGGTGGCGCTGGCCTGCGACCTGCTCGTCGCGGCGTCGGGTGCCAAGCTCGGCATCCCGGAGGTCAAGCGCTCGCTGGTCGCCGCGGGCGGCGCGCTGCTGCGCCTGCCGCGCAAGGTGCCCTACGGCATCGCGATGGAGCTGGCGCTGACCGGCGATCCGATCAGCGCCGAGCGCGGCTACGAGCTGGGGCTCGTCAACCGCATCGCCGAGCCGGGCACGGCGGTCGACGTGGCGCTCGAGCTGGCCGGGCGGATCGCCGTCAACGGCCCGCTCGCACTCGCTGCGACGAAGACGATCCTGGAACGCCAATGGGACTGGAGCGACGCCGACTTCTGGGCCAGGCAGGGCGAGATCTCGGGGCCGGTCTTCGGCTCGCAGGACGCGCGCGAGGGTGCCGTCGCCTTCACCGAGAAGCGCGACCCCGTCTGGCAGGGGCGCTGACCCTCCCCCTCACTCGCCCCAGAGCGTCGCGATCAGCCGCCGCGGCCCGCCGCGGTCGCGGTGCTCGCAGAGCGTGATCCCCTGCCACGTGCCGAGTGCCAGGCGCCCGTCCCGCACCGGCAGCGTCAGCTCGGGCCCGGTCAGCGTCGCCTTGACGTGGGCGGGCATGTCGTCGGCGCCCTCGAGCGTGTGCGTCCACGCGAAGCGCTCCGGCACGACCGTGTCGAGCCAGGTGCGCAGGTCGCGGCGGACCTCGGGCGAGGCGTCCTCGTTGAGCGTCAGCGAGGCCGAGGTGTGCTGCAGCAGCAGGTGACAGAGGCCGACGCGCAGATCGCCCAGCTCCGGCAGCCCGGCGGCGACCTCGCCGGTGATCAGGTGCAGACCCCGCGGGCGGGGCTGCAGGACGATCTCATGCTGGGCCCACATCGCCGAACCATCGTGCCATGCGCAGGTCGACGCGCGCTCCCTCGAACGGCACGCCCTCGGCGTCGAGCAGCACGCGCTGGCGCTCGCCCTGCGTGAGTGAGCCGTCAGCGCGGACGACGCGGTGCCAGGGGACGCTCGCGTCGTTCAGCGCGGCGAGCACGGCGCCGCTGAACCGCGGCGCGCCGGGTGACAGGTCGCCGTACGTCGCGACGAACCCCTCGGGGATCGACCGCACGCGCGCGAGCACCGCTGCGGCCCTGGCGTCGTCCACGGCGCGCACGGTAGCGTCGCGGACATGATCCGTCGAGGCACGTATTCGATCGTCGCGCGCGACGAGCAGACCGGCGAGCTGGGCGTCGCCGTCCAGTCGCACTGGTTCGGCGTCGGGCCGATCGTGTCGTGGGCGCGGGCCGGCGTCGGCGCGGTCGCCACGCAGTCGATCGCCGAGCCGGCCTTCGGGCCGCTGCTGCTCGATCGGCTGGAAGGAGGGGAGACGCCCGCCGCAGCACTCGCCGCCGTGCTCGCCGCCGATCCGCAGGCGGCCTACCGCCAGGTCGCGGTGATCGGAGCGACGGGCGCGCTCGCGGCCCACACC